>NZ_JBFAPC010000073.1:0-27613 GCF_040675535.1 Patulibacter sp. NPDC049589
TCGCGCTGCCAGCGCCAGAGCATCTCCATCAGCGCGTGCGGCTCGCGCGACGCCAGCACCGCGATCCGCGGCCGGTTCTGCACCAGCGTGAGGCGATGCGCCTGCGCCACCGGCACCTGGTCGCGCCGGTCCAGGTCGAGGACGAGCGCTGGGGCTGGCTCGTCGTCGTCGAGCACCCGAGCCGCCTGACCGCCCGCGACGAGCTGACCCTGCGCCGCGCCGCCGCGCACGTCGCGCTCGAGCTGACGTCGCAGCGCCGCGCCGCCGGCGCCTCCTGGGACGCGCGCTCGACCCTCGCCCGGTACCTGATCCGCGGCAGCCACGACGCGATCGAGGTGACCCAGGCCGCCGAGTACCTGGGGGTCGCCGTGGGCGCCCCGCGCGTCGTCGCGTTCGTGACCGAGCCGGGCGGTCCGGGCGGGCCGGTCGACGTCGAGCGGCTGGTCGCCGCGATGGCGCGCCACGGCGCCGGCGACACGCTCGTCACGCGCGGCCCGGAGGGCGCCGCGCTGCTCGTCGAGGTGGCGGCCGACGACCCGGCGTCCGTCGCGGTCGGGCGGGTCAAGCGCGCCGTCGCCGCGGCGTGCGACGAGGTCGGGGGCGACGGCACGATCGCCGGCCTGTCGACCGTCTGCCGCGACCCGCGCGCGATGCCGCGCGCCTACCGCGAGGCCCGCGAGTCCGCGCACTGCGTCCAGGGCTTCGCGCCCCGCGGCCGTCACCGCGTGCTGGCCGCCGACGACCTCGGCCCGGCCCGGATCTTCGTGGCCAACGGCGACACCGTGGCGATCGACCGCTTCGTCGACGACACGCTCGGCCCGCTGCTCGGCGCCGACGAGGGCGTCCGCGACCTCGTGCGCACGCTCGGCGTGTTCTTCGAGCTGGACCGCAACGTCCGCGGCTCGGCGGCCGAGCTCGGCATCCACGAGAACACCATCCGCTACCGGCTCGCCCGGGTGCGCTCGGCGACTGGCCTCGACGTCGCGGCGGACGCGAACGACCAGCTCACGGTGCAGACCGCGCTGCTCGTCCTGCGCCTGCGCGGGCACGACGCGCTGCCGCCGTTCGGGACCGGGGCAGAGCGGGCGGACGGGGTCGAGGTCGTCCCGGTCGGGACCGGCGCGTAGGGGCGGCGGGCGGCCGTCGCGGTCCGTGGTCGGAACCGCCGCGCCGCGTCGCTCGCCGCGCCTTGGCCCCGCTGTCGTCGTCTCCAGCCCGCGCGCCCGCCCGGGTTGGCGGGAGCCCCCGTCCCCGCGACGATGGGCCCATGGACGACCCGCTCCCCGACCTGCCCGCCCGGCCGCGCGCCCTCGTCACCGGCGCGGCGCGCGAGGGCGGGATCGGGCGGGCGATCGCCGCGCGGCTGGAGGCCGACGGGATGGACGTCGTCACGCTCGACGTCGAGCCCGGGTGCACGCACCAGGTCGACGTGGTCGACGGCGAGCTGCCGGACCTCTCGGACGTCGACGTCCTGATCGGCAACGCCGCGCTGACGACGATGTTCGGCGCCGCCCACTCGCTGCGGATGGACCGCTGGCAGCGCGACCTGGACGTGAACCTCACCGGCACCTACCGCGTCGTGCAGGCGGTGCTGCCCGGGATGCGCGAGCGCCGCGCCGGCCGGATCGTCCTGATCTCGTCGACCGCCGCGACGCACGGGATGCCCGCGCAGATCTCGTACGCGACGTCGAAGGCCGGGATCCTCGGGATGATGCGGACGCTCGCCGCCGAGGGCGCGGCGCTCGGGATCACCGCCAACGCGGTCCTGCCGGGGATGACGTCGAGCTCGGGGATCCTCGGGATGCCCGAGCCGATCCGCGACGCCTGGCGGGCGACGATGCCGATGGGCGACTTCGTCCGGCCGGAGGACATCGCCGACGCCGTCGCGTTCTTCGCGTCCCCCGGCGCGTCGCGGGTGACCGGGCAGGCGCTGACCGTCGACGGCGGTCATGCCCTCAACACGATGTCGGTGACGTCCAGCGCCACGCGCGCGGACGCCGCCGCCCACTGAACCAAGGAGCAGGAGATGCAGGCGATCCTCGTCGAGGAGCTGACCGGACCCGACGCCGCGAAGGCGGCGGAGGTGCCGGAGCCCGCGGGCGCGCACCCCCGCGCCGGCGGCGAGCGGCTGCTCGTGGAGGTCCACGCCGCGGGCCTCTCGTTCATCGACCCGCTGCAGACGCGCGGCAAGTACCAGGGCGGGATCGCGCCGCCGTACGTCGCGGGCAGCGAGGTCGCGGGCGTCGTGCTCGAGGCGCCGGAGGGCTCGGGCTTCGAACCCGGCGACCGCGTCGGCGGGATCGTCTGGCAGGGCGCGCTGGCCGCGCGCGCGCTCGCGCTGCCGGCGTACACGGTGAAGCTGCCCGACGCGATGAGCTTCGCCGAGGGCGCGTCGCTCTACATGAACTACTCGACGTCGTGGTTCGCGCTGCACCGCGCCGGCCTGCAGCCCGGCGAGACGTTCCTCGTCCACGGGGCCGCGGGCGGCGTCGGCACCGCCGCGCTGGACCTGGCCGAGGCGTTCGGCGCCCGCGCGATCGCCGTCGTCTCCAGCGACGAGAAGGCCGAGGTCGCCCGCCGCTGCGGCGCCGACGAGGTCGTCCGCTCCGACGGCCCGTGGCTGCAGGAGGTCCGCGACCTGACCGACGGCAAGGGCGTCCACGTCGTGATCGACCCGGTCGGCGGCGACCGCTTCACCGACTCGCTGCGGTCCCTGCGGATCGGCGGCCGGCTCGTCGTCGTCGGCTTCACCGGGGGCTCGATCCCCGAGATGAAGGTCAACCGGCTGCTGCTGCGCAACCTCACCGTGACCGGGATCGCGATGGACGTCATGGAGCGCGAGCAGCCGGGCACCCTGCGCCTCGTCCGCGACGCGGTTCAGGCCCTCGCCGACGAGGGCCGCCTGCACCCGCTGGTCGGTGCGCGCTTCCCGTTCTCCGCGGCCGCGGACGCGCTGCGCTCGCTGGAGGACCGCTCGGCGGTGGGGAAGGTCGTCGTCGACGTGCGGTGAGGGATGGGGCCGGGCCCCGGCCCGTGCGTCGCGGGTCGGGATCTCGTCCGGGGTTCGGCGGGGCACGGGCCACCCGGTGAGGGGGCCGGGCCCCGACCCGTGCGTCGCGGGTCGGCGACTGGCGCGGTCGACAGTCCCTCCCGGGCCCGCCGGTTGCCCGGGGCGCTCCGCCCGAAGACGGTCGGCTCACCGGTGGACGTCGTCCTCCGGGGCACGACGAGCACGGAGGAGCAGGGACATGGACGCACGACGGACGGGGATGGCCGCGCTGGCCACGGTGGCCGTGATCGGCACGCTGGCGGGCTGCGGCGGCAGCGACGGCGGGTCTTCAGGCGGGGGCGGCGGGGGCGACGGCGCGCCGCTGAAGATCGCGCTGGTGACGCCCGGCAGCGGCGCGCTGGCGGTCTTCGGCAAGGACGCCGCGCGCGGCTGGCAGCTGGCGGCCGACGAGGTCAACGCCAAGGGCGGCGTCGACGGGCACAAGGTGCAGCTGATCCAGTCCGACACCGACGGGACGCCGCCGAAGACGGTCGCCGCCGTCCGCAAGGCCGTCAGCCAGGACGGCGCGCACTACGTCAGCGCCGTCTTCACGTCGCCGGAGAACGGCGCGATCCAGGCCCAGCTGAAGGGCCTGAACGCGATCAGCATCAACGCGATCGCCCAGGACGAGACGCTCAACGGCAAGGGCTGCGTCGCCAACGCGTTCCGCCTGGTCCAGAGCGCGCCGATGAACTCCAAGGCGATCGGCGCCGCGCTGCCGAAGCTGCCGGCGAAGAAGTGGGCGATCCTCGCCGCCGACTACAACACGGGTCGCGGCGCGGCCGCGGGCTTCAAGCAGGCCGTCGAGGCCAGCGGCGGCAGCGTGGTCTCGGAGCAGTTCTCGCCGCTGGGGACCACCGAGTACGGGTCGTACATCGCGAAGCTCAAGAAGAGCGGGGCCGACGGCCTGTTCATGTACGTCATCGGGTCCGACGCGCCGGCGTTCATCAACCAGGGCACGCAGTTCAAGCTCTTCGACCAGTTCAAGACGGTGCTCGGCCAGAACGTCGTGTCCGAGCCGCTGTTCAAGGCGATCGGCGACCAGGCGGTCGGCTTCTACAACAACCTCGGCTACACCTGGAGCCTGCCGACGCCGCGCAACCAGGCGTTCGTGAAGGCCTACGAGGCGAAGTTCGGCGCGAAGCCGTACTACGTGCCGGCCGACAACTACGTCGGCGCGCTCGCGCTGTTCGACGCGGTCCGCAAGGCGAAGAGCGTCGAGCCCGCCGCGGTCCAGAAAGCCCTCTCGGGCCTGACGTTCGAGTCCCTCGACGGGCAGGCGACGATCCGGCCCGGCGACAACCAGGTGCTGCGCAAGAACTACGTCGGCCAGGTCGTGAAGAAGGACGGGAAGATCGGCTGGAAGATCGTGTCGGAGAGCGGCCCGGAGGTGACGACGCCGCAGGCCGACCCGAGCTGCAAGCTCTGACGGCTGACGGCTGACGGCTGACGGCTGACGGCTGACGGCCGGCAGTCGTCAGACGCGGGTGCGGGGCCGTCCGGTCGGGGCGAGGGTCGTCGGGCGGCGGCGGGGCCGGCACCGGTCCGCGAGGAGGTGCGGATCGGCCGCCCGGCGCGTACCCTCGGCGCGTGCCCGCCCCGACCCACGCCGGCCGCCTCGCCGAGCTGATCGGCGCCGCCTACGCGGTCGAGGACCTCGACGAGTTCCGCCACGGGCTGATGCCGGCGCTGCTGCAGGCGGTGCCGGCCGACGTCGCGTCCTACAACGAGTTCGACGACGACCCGACCCGCAGCTGGTGGGCGAGCGAGCCGCCGCTGCGGATCACGCCGGAGCTGGGCGATCGCTTCGCCGCGCTGATCCCGCAGAACCCGATCCTCGCCCACATCCACCGCACGCGCGACGGCCGGCCGCGCCGGATCTCGGACTTCCTGGACCGCGACGCCTACCACCGGCTGCCGCTCTACCGCGAGTTCTACGGGCGGATCGGCGTCGAGCACCAGGTCGCGTTCACGCTGCCGTCGCGGCCGCCGATCGTCATCGGGATGGCGCTCAGCCGCGCCGCCGTCGAGTTCTCCGACGCCGACGTAGCGCTGCTGTCGGCCGCGCGTCCGCACCTGATCCAGGCGTACCGCAACGCCGAGCTGGCGACCGCGCGCGAGGCCACCTTCGCCGCGCTGGAGGCTGGGCTCGAGGCGCTCGGCTCGCCGGTCCTCGTCGTCGACGCGCGCGGCCGCGTGGACCTCGCGACCCCGACCGCCCGGCGCCTCCTGACCGGCCGGCTCGGCGGGGCGGCCGGGCGGATCGCCGACGACGTGGTCGCCGCGCTCGCCGCCCGGCGCGCGGCCGCGACGCCCGCCACCCAGCCGCTGCTGCTCGACGACGGCGGACGGACCCTCGCGATCCGCGTCCTGCGCGGGCCCGAGAGCACGAGCGAGCTGCTCGTCGTCGAGCCGGGCGAGAGCGGCCTCTCGGTCGCCGCGCTCCGGGGCCTCGGGCTGACGCAGCGCGAGGCCGAGGTCGTCCGTTGGCTCGCCCTTGGCCGCCGGGCCCCGGCGATCGCGGGCGTCCTGGGGATCTCGCCGCGGACCGTCCAGAAGCACCTCCAGCACGCCTACGAGAAGCTCGGCGTCACCACCGCGTCGGAGGCCGCCGCCACCGCGTGGGCGGCGGTCGGGGTGCGGCTGCCGGGGGCGCCGGGGCCCGACGTGCCGGCCGGCTGAGCGCAGCCGCCGCGTCGCCGGCCGCTGCGGCGGTCTCGCGAGGTCAGGGCCGGACGCGCACGCCCAGCGCCGTGGTCCGGTCGCGGCGGTTCTTCGCGGTGGCGGTCGTGCTCAGGCGGATCCGGACGGTGCCGCGGGCGCTGCGCAGCGCCTTGCGGGCGGCGCGCGTCAGGCGGACGGAGACCGTGCGGGTGCCCGCGGCCTTCAGCGTCGCGCGGCCGCTGCCGACGGTCGCCGTGGTCGCCTTGCGGCCGAGCTTCAGGCGGAGCCGCTTCGCCGTGGCGCGGTCCACGGTCGCGACGGTGGCGCAGGCGCCCGCGACGTCGAGCGTGCAGCGGGCGCGGATCGCGCCGGTGCGGCGCAGGTCGCGCAGCGTCTGCCGGGGCGCGGCGACCTTCAGCGCGACGGGCGCCGGGTCGGCGACGCCGCCGGTCGTCCCGCCGCCGGTGCCGCCCGCGGGCCCGCCACCCCCGGTGCCGCCACCCCCACCGGCCGGCGGCGCGCAGGCGGTCTGCCGGGGCGTGGCCTTCTGCCGCGTCGCCCTGCCGTCGCACCAGGTGAAGCGCGCGGTCACCTCGAAGCCCGCCAGCCCGGTCGGCGAGCGGCCGCCTCCGGTGTCGTTCGCCTGGGAGCCGAGGGCCGGCCACAGGGCCGCGGCGTCCAGCGTCCCGACCTGCGTGAACGCGCTCTGCCGCGTCTGCCCGGGGATCGCGAACAGCGGCAGCGTCCCCGTTCCCGACGTCGCGCTGATGCCGACGATGTCGTCGGTCTGGATCCCGCTCTCGAGGTTGCGGTTCTGCTCGACGGCGAGGCTCAGGGGGAACGTCGTCGTGGTGTTCGGCGCCGGCCGGAGCTCCTCGGACTGGCCCGCGAAGACGCAGCACGAGGTCCCGGAGAACGGCGCCTTCGGCCCGAACGGGGTCAGCTGCCGCGCGACGACGACGCGCAGCGGCGCCGGGTTCGGACCGCTGCGGATCGTCACGCTCACGACCGTCCCGTCGCCCGGGACGTAGGACTTGCGCGGGTCCGCCTGGTCACCGAAGACGCCGGTCTGCCACCACGTGCAGCCCGCCGCGCCGGAGGCCGTCGGGACGTAGGTGTCGAAGTCCGTCGTCGACACCCACGGCCGCGACTCGCACCCGGCGGCGACGTTCGGCGCGTTCTGGAGCGTGCTGCCGAACTCGAGCGTCCGCGCCGTCGCCGCGGACGGCCCGGCGAGCGCGAGCGCGACCGCGGCGACGAGGAGGCGGAGGACGGGACGTGGGCGGCGCACCCGGGAGAGCGTGCCACCGCGCGGGCCGTCCGTCGCGGGCCCGCGAGGGCGTCTACGCAGGTCCTGCGTAGGGGCGGCGCGACGGCGCTCGCGCCGGGCCCCGGGGCGACGCCGCCGGGGCGGACGCGGGGCGGTCGGGGCGCACGCGGTGCGCCCGGCCCTCAGGTCAGCAGCACGCCGCCGTCGACCGGCAGCGTCGCGCCGGTGATGTAGGACGCGCCGTCGCCGGCGAGGAAGACCGCGGTCGCCGCGATCTCCGCCGGGTCGCCGAAGCGGCCCGCCGGGATTCGCGCGGCGACGACCTTCTTCTCGTAGCTCGGGCCGTAGTTCGCGGTCGCCTCCGTCGGGAAGATCCCGGGCGTGATCGCGTTGACGCGGATCCCCTTCGGGCCCCACTGCGCCGCCAGGTCGCGGGTCATGCCGAGCACGCCGGCCTTGCTCGCGGCGTAGGCGGTCGCCGGCATCTTCGCCGTCGTCAGCGCCATCACGCTGGAGATGTTGATGACCGAGCTGCCCGGCTGCATCACCCGGCCGCACGCCTGCGCCATCCAGTAGGACCCGTGCAGGTTGACGTCGACGACGGAGCGGAAGTGCTCCGGCGGGTCCTCCGTCGCCGGGTGGTACTCGCCGCCGACGCCGGCGTTGTTGACGAGCACGTCGACGCGACCGAACGCCTCCATGGCCGCGGCCACCAGCGCGTCGCAGTCCGCGATCTCGGTGACGTCGGTACGGACCGCCACGGCCCGTCGGCCCTCGGCCTCGATCAGCGCCGTCGTCTCGCCCAGCCGGTCCTCGCGTCGCGCCCCGATCGCGACGTCCGCCCCGGCCTGGGCCATCGCACGGGCGAACGCCACGCCGAGCCCCGACGAGGCGCCGGTCACCACCGCCACCCGGCCTTCGAGCGAGAACCGCGACAGCACGTCCATGGGAGATCCCTCCGTCGTTGACTCCTCGCTTCTACCAGCGGGTCGGTGGCGCTCCGGGACCGCCGGGGGTCGGGCGCTGTCGGCCGCGACAGGGGCGGTGGCGGCGGCGCCCGGCGGTCGGCGAGCGCCGCGGCGACGCACGACACCTGGGGCTCCCGGACGCCGCCGGCGGCCTGCCGGACCGGGGCTGTCGCGGCCCACAGTCGTCCCGCGCGCCGGGGTGGCAGGCGCCCCGGGAGGAGGGCCAGGATCGGGGACGTGAGCGAGATCGACCTCCCCGCCCTGCGGGCCCGCCTCGCGGCCCCGATCGACGCGCGCTTCCCCGGGGCGACGCTGGGCGACCTGCGGCGGCTGCCGGGCGGCGTCTCGAGCCTGACCTACGCGGCGGGCCTCCACGGCGACGTCTCCGACGAGCACCGCACGATCGTCGTGAAGGTGGCGCCCCCGGGCCTGAAGCCGGTCCGCAACCGCGACGTCCTCCGGCAGGCCCGGGTGCTGCGGGCGCTGGGGACGGTCGACGGCGTGCGGGTGCCCGAGATCCTCTTCGCCGAGGACGGCGACCCGCCGCTGTTCGCGATGGCGTTCGTGCCCGGCCAGTCCTACGAGCCGCTGACCGACGTCGTGGACGACCCGCCGACGGCGGCCGTCGTCACCGAGCGCGCCCACGCGGCGGCCCGGATGCTCGCGCGCCTGCAGGACGTCGTCCCCGCCGGCGCCGGCCTCGCCGACGAGCCGGCCGTGCCGCTGCGCGACGAGCTCGACCGCTGGGCGGCGCTCTTCGCCACGTGCCCGGACGAGCTGCGCCACGACGAGCAGGCGCTGCACGCGCTGCTGGCCGACGCGCTCCCGGACGCCGTGGAGCCGCGGATCCTCCACGGCGACTACCGCCTGGCGAACATGCAGTTCGCCGGCGCGGAGCTCGCGGCGATCATCGACTGGGAGATCTGGTCGGTCGGCGACCCGCGGACGGACCTGGCGTGGCTGCTCATGCACACGGATCCGCAGCACCGCTTCGACGGCGAGCCCGACGCGGCGAACGCCGCGGCCGGGACGGGGATGCCGTCGCGCGAGGAGCTGCTGGCGACGTACCTCGCCGCCCGGCCGATCGCGACCGAGGAGCTGCACTGGTTCCTCGCCTACTGCCACTACAAGTGCGCGTCGACGATCGCGGTGCTCGCCAAGCAGGCGCGGCGCCGCGGCACGTCCGGCGAGCGGATGGAGCGGGCGGCCTCGACGCTGCCCGCGATCCTCGCCCGCGGCCGCGAGCACCTGCGGGCCGCGCAGATCGTCGGCTGACGCCGGCGCCACCGAGAACGAGAAGGGACAGGACATGGCCGAGAACCGGCTGGAGGGCAGGCGCGCGGTGGTGACCGGCGCGGCACGCGGGATCGGACGGGCGTGCGCGACGCGCCTGGCGGAGCTCGGGGCGGACGTGGCGGTGCTGGACCTCGACCTGCGGGGCGGGGAGCGCTACGAGCACGAGCCCGACGGGCTGACCGTCGACACGATCGAGGGGCTCGGCCGCCGCGCGCTGGGGATCGAGGTGGACCTCGCCGACGAGGCCGCCGCCCACGCCGCGATCGGACAGGTCGTCGACGCCTGGGGCGGGGTCGACGTCCTGGTCAACGTCGCCGGCGGGGCGGTCACGCCGTACGAGCGCTCGCGCCCGACGGCGACGCCGACGTCCGACGTGCAGCGGATCTTCGCCCTGAACTTCCTGACGATGGTGCACTGCTGCCAGGCCGCCGCACCGAGCATGCGCGCGTCCGGCGCGGGCGTGATCGTCAACGTGTCGTCGACGGCGGCGTTCACGGTCTTCCCCGACGGCTCCAACGCCGCGTACGCGTCGGTCAAGGCCGCGGTGTCGCACTTCACGCGTCACCTGGCCGCCGAGCTCGGCCCGGACGGGATCCGCGTCAACGCGTTCGCGCCGGGCATCACGCTGACCGGCCGGATCATCGAGGAGTCCTCGTCGACCGGCTACTCGAGCCGCGAGGCGGAGGTCCCGTTGCGCCGGCTCGGCCGGCCGGAGGACTGCGCCGACGTCCTGGAGTTCCTCGTGAGCGACCTGTCGGGCTTCGTCACGGGCCGGGTCGTCCCGGTCGACGGCGGCTGGATCCTGGGGGCGAGCTGATGTCGGTCACGAACGCGACGGGCGCGGCGGGCGACGGGCGGGGGACGCCCGGGGCCGCCGAGACGCAGGTGGCCGACGGCGAGGCCCCGTCCGGCGGCGTGCAGGGCACGGCGCTGACGGTCGAGCCGCTCGCCGACCCGACGACGGTCATCGCCGCGGCGGACGACACGGCCCTGCGCCGCGGCATCGACGTCGCGCTCTCGCAGCCGACGGTCGTCGCGGCCTTCCAGGCGACCTGGCGCGCCGGCGGCGACCGGCCGGCCCTGCGCCGGCACGGGTCCGACGAGGTCGTCACCTGGGCGCAGTACGGCGCGCGGGTCCGGGCGATCGCGGGCGGCCTGGCGGCGATCGGCGTGGGCCGCGACGACGCGGTCGCCTTCCTCGCCGGCAACGTCCCGGACTTCAACGTCGCCGACACCGCGGCGCTGCACGTCGGCGCGGTGCCGTACTCGCTCTACGCGACCGAACCGCTCGACGCGATGGTCGGCCTGGTCGCCGACGCGGGCGCGCGGGTGATCGTCGCCGAGGGCCGCTTCGTCGCCCGCGCGCTGGAGGTCGCGGCGCGGGTGCCGGCGGTGACGACGGTCGTCGCGCTCGACGACGGGGCCGACCCCTCCGGGACGGCGCCCGCCGGTGGGACGACCCCGGAGGGCGGTTCGACCACGGCCGGCGCTCCGACCACGGCCGGGACGACCGCGGCCGGGACGACCACGGCCGGGACGACCACGGCCGGCGGCGCGGGCGACGCCGGCGCCCCGGAGCCCTCCACGCCGTTCGCCGCGGAGCTCCTCGACCTCGACGCGCTCGTCGCCCGCACGGACCCGGCGTTCGACTTCGAGGCGTCCTGGCGCGCGGTCGGGGCGGAGGACGTCGCGACGCTCGTCTACACCTCCGGCACCACGGGGGCGCCGAAGGGCGTCCAGCTCTCGCACCGCGCGATCATGGGACCCCTGCGCGGCGTCGACGTGATGGCTCCGGCGAGCCCGGGCGGCCGCGGCGTGTCGTTCCTGCCCGCGGCGCACATCACGGACCGCTGGGTCTGTCACTACGGCACGATCGGCTTCGGCGGCACGCTCACCTGCGTGCCGGATCCCGACGGGCTGTTCGACGCGATCGCGGAGACCCGCCCGACGCGCTTCTTCGGCGTCCCGCGCACCTGGGAGAAGCTCGGTGACCGGGCCCGCGCGCTGATCGCGGGCGACCCGGAGCGCGAGGCGGCGCTGGAGGCCGGCTACGCGCGGGTCGCGGCGGAGCAGGCGGCGGGTGGGGCGGACGATGGGGCGACCGGCGGTGCCGGCGACCGGGCCGCGGACGGCGGCGGGGCGGATGGCGACGCCGCCGATCGGTCGGCGGCGGGGACGGCGCCGTCCGACGCCCTCGCCCCGGTGCGCGAGGCCCTCGGCCTCGCGGACGCCGAGTGGCTCGCCGTCGCGGCGGCCCCGAGCTCGGTCGCGATGCTCGAGCTCGTCCACGCGCTGGGCCTGCAGCTGGCCGAGCTGTGGGGGATGAGCGAGTTCATCATGGCGCTGATGAACCCGCCGGAGCGGATCCGCCTCGGCGCCGTCGGCGTGCCGATCCCGGGCGTGGAGGCGCGCCTGGCCGACGACGGGGAGCTGCTGCTGCGGGGGCCGAACGCGTGCTCCGGCTACCGCAACGACCCGGTGCGCACGGCCGAGCTCGCGCAGGGCGACGGCTGGGTCGCGTCCGGCGACGTCGCCGCGGTCGACGACGACGGCTACTTCCGCATCGTCGGGCGCAAGAAGGAGCTGATGATCAACTCGTCGGGGAAGAACCTCTTCCCGGCGAAGATCGAGGGCGCGGTCAGCGACGCGTCCCCGCTGGTCGGCTACGTCGCGTCGATCGGCGACCGGCGCCGCTTCGTGACGGCCCTGATCGTCCTCGACGCCGACGAGCTGCGCGCGTTCGCGGCCCGCGAGGGACTCGAGGGCGGCCACGCGGACCTCGCCGCCCACCCGGCGGTCCTCGCCGAGGTCGAGCGCGCGGTGGCGGCGGGCAACGACCACCTCGCCCGGGTCGAACAGGTCCGCGGGTTCACGGTCCTCGCCGACGTCTGGACCCCGGGCGACGCGGTCGTCACGAACACGATGAAGCTCCGCCGCAGGGTGATCGCCGAGCGCTACGCGGAGGTGATCGAGGCGCTCTACCCGGCCTGATTCCGCCGGGTCCGGCCCGCCGCCCGGATGTGCGACTCGACAGCGCCCCGGTGATCTCGGCCGGGGCGGCCCGCGGGCGCGCGTTAGCGTCGGCGGACGGGTCCCGCCTGCGGGCGGCGCGCCCGCGCCACCATCCCGAGAGGACCCCGACGTGCCCTACGAGACCCTTCGCCTGGACGTGCAGGACGGCGTCGCCCACGTGACGCTGACCGAGGCCGGCCGGGGCAACCCGATCGACGGCGCGTTCTGCCACGAGATGAACGAGCTCTCCCTCGAGCTCGTCGACGGCGTGACGAAGGGGGTCGTCCGCGCGGTCCTCATCGACGCCGAGGGCAAGGTCTTCTCCTACGGCGGCGACGTGTCCGTCTTCGCGAAGGCCGGCGACGACCTGCCGGGCCTGATCCTGCGCTGGACGTCGGACCTGCACATGGCGATCGCCCGCCTGCAGCGGATGGACGCGCCGATCGTCACCGCCGTCCACGGCGTCTGCGCCGGCGGCATGGCGGCGTTCGTCGCCGGGTCCGACGTGCTCGTCGGCGCCGACGACGCGCTGTTCGTCGCCGCCTACACCGGCATCGGCTACTCCTGCGACGCCAGCGCGTCCGTCACGCTGTCGCGGCGCATGGGCCTGGCCCGGGCGCGGAGGTACCTGCTGCTCGACGAGAAGCTCGACGCGCAGACCGCGCTGCAGGCCGGCCTGCTCGACGAGGTCGTGCCGCGCGACGAGCTCGCCGCGCGCGCGGCGAAGCTCGCCGGCCGCCTCGCGAAGGGTCCGACGCGCGCCTACGGCGAGATCCGCCGCCTGCTGCTCTCCGCCGAGGACCAGCCGCTCGAGAGCCAGCTGGAGCTCGAGGCCCAGGCGCTCTCCCGCATGGCGGGCGCGGCGGACTCCCGCGAGGGCCTCACGGCGTTCGCGGAGCGCCGCAAGCCGGTCTTCACCGGGCGCTGAGCAGGCGGGCGCGGACCCTCCGCCACCGCCGGTCGACCAGTCTGTCCGGCCGCCCGTCGGTGGGGGTCGGTCGATCGTCGGCCAGATGGTGTCCGGGATCGACCGCGCCCCCGGCCGGCCCGACCGCCCGTCGGTGGGGGTCGGTCGATCGTCGGCCAGACGGTGTCCGGAATCGACCGCGGCCCCGGTCGACCGCGCCCCCGGCCGGCCGGTCCGTCGGTCGGCGGGGGTCGGTCGATCGTCGGCCTGACGGTGTCCGGGATCGACCGTGGCCTGGCCGTCCGGTCCGGCGGTGGGTGGGGGTCGGTCGATCGTCGGCCAGACGGTGTCCGGGATCGACCGCGCCCCCGGCCGGCCGGGCCGGCGGTGGGTGGGGGTCGGTCGATCGTCGGCCAGATGGTGTCCGGGATCGACCGCGGCCCGGCCGGCCCGGCCGCCCGTCGGTGGGGGTCGGTCGATCGTCGGCCAGACGGTGTCCGGAATCGACCGCGCCCCCGGCCGGCCCCGCGCCCCCGGCCGGCCTACGGGTGCCCGCCGCCGACCGACCACCGACGAGTCCCTCCTCAGTCCGCCGCCACCGGCGCCGGCGCCGCCTTCGGCTTGCCGCTCAGGCCGAACAGCTTGCCGGCGATCCGGCGCTTCTGGAGCTCGTCGGAGCCCTCGGTGATCCGGTACCGGCGGTGGTGGCGGTAGATGTGCTCGAACGGCTTGTGCCGGCTGTAGCCGACGCCACCGTGGACCTGCATCGCGCGGTCGGCGGCGGCGCAGGCCAGGTTGTTGCCGCGGAAGTTCACCATCGACACGAGGTCCGACACGCTCGTGCGGCCGCCTTGGTCCATCATCCACGCCGTCTTGTAGACCGTGTTGCGGACCAGCTCGGCCTCGGTCTGCAGCTCGACGAGCTGCCACTGGACGCCCTGGTGCTCGGCCAGGGGGGTCCCGAAGATCACGCGCTCCTTGGCGTACTTCACGCTCTCGTCGATGCAGAACTGCGCGGCGCCGAGCGACGAGGCGGCCTGGCGGATGCGGTTCTCGTGCACGAACAGCTGGGCGCAGTCCAGGCCGCGGCCGACCTCGCCGACGACCGCCGAGTCCGGCAGCCGCACGTCGTCGAAGTGCGTCTCGCCGTGGTCGGTGGGCATGTTGAACGTCCAGTGGTAGTACGGGATCGTGTAGCCCGGGGTGTCCTTCGGCACGAGGAAGGCCGTGATGCCCTCGGCCTTGCCCGCCTCGCCGCCGGTGCGGGCGAAGACGAGGTTGGCCGCCGCGACGTCGACGACGCTGTTCCAGCGCTTCGCGCCGTTCAGGACCCAGCCACCCTCGACCTTGCGCGCCGTGGTCTCGAGGTACGTCGCGTCCGAGCCGTGGCCGGGCTCGGTCAGGCCGAACGCCATCTCGATCTCGCCCGCGGCGAGCGGCTCGAGGTACTGGTCCTTCTGCTCCTGCGTGCCGTAGGAGTCGAGCACCAGGACCAGCGGCGCGTTGGCGACGACCGAGGCCTCGTGCGACAGCTCGGCGTGCAGGCCCGGCCCGCGCTTGGCGAGGTGCTCGCGCACGATCGCCATCGTCAGGTTCGACGTCTCCTGCCCGCCGACCGACGCCGGCAGCGGCATCCGGTAGAAGCCCGCCGCGTCGGCCAGGCGGCGCGCGTCGAGCATCTTCTGGCGCCAGCGCTTCGTCGGGATGCCGTCGCGCTCGAGGTCCGTCCGGGCGAACTCGCGCCGGTGGTCGAAGAGGTCCGGATCGGCAGCCTCCAGCGGCTTGATCTCGCGCTCGATGAACTCGTCGAGGTCCACCAGCAGCTGCTGGGTCTCCTCGGGGATCGACCACTCCATGGTGGGTCCTTCCGTCGTCTGCCACGAGCGGGCTGCTCGCCTTGCACCGAACGTAGGCGACCGGCGGCGGCACGCCCAACCGCACGCCGTCCGGGACCTGTGGGCCGGACCAACGGCCGGCGAGACCCGGTCGACGGGAGGGGCGCGCGGCGCGTCCGGAACAGGGACGGGCCGCGGGGCGCCGCGGCCTCGCCCCGTCCCGATCCGGGGACCGCGCCGACGCGGCCCGCATCCTCGCCGCACCACAGCGTCCACTGGGGCCGTCGACAACGGGCCCCTCACGGCCCCGCGGGACCGGGACTACCGTCGAAACGACGGCATCCGCCCGATCCCGAGGAGCACCATGAGCACCACCGCCGACCAGCACATCGCCTACGACCGCCTCTACATCGGGGGCGGGTGGGTCGAGCCCACCGGCGGCGAGCGCATCACGATCGTCTCGCCGACGACGGAGGAGGTCATCGGCGTCGTCCCCGACGGCACCGAGGCCGACATCGACGCCGCGGTCGCGGCCGCGCGCCGCGCGTTCGACGCGCGCGACGGCTGGGCCGCCTGGGAGCCGGAGGCCCGCAACGAGATCCTCGAGCGCTTCGCCACGGCCATGGACGAGCGCGCCGAGGAGAGCGCCCGCCGGACCTCGACGCAGAACGGCATGCCGATCTCGATCGCCCGCCAGCTCGAGGGCCCGTTCCCCGGGATGCTGGTGCGCTACTACGCCGGGCTCGCCGCGGCGCAGGACCGCGAGGAGGTCCGCCCGGGCCTGCTCGGCGGGACGACCCGCGTGCGCCGCACCCCGATCGGCGTCGTCGGCGCGATCGTGCCGTGGAACTTCCCGCAGGCGATCACCTTCCTGAAGCTCGCGCCGCTGCTCGCCGCCGGCTGCACCGTGGTGCTGAAGCCGTCGCCCGAGACCGTGCTGGACGCGTACACGATCGCCGAGGCCGCGGAGGCCGCCGGCGTCCCCGAGGGCGTCATCAACATCGTGCAGGGCGGCCGCGAGGTCGGCGCGTACCTCGTGCAGCACCCCGGCGTCGACAAGGTCGCGTTCACCGGGTCGACGGAGGCCGGCCGGAAGATCGGCGAGGTCTGCGGCCGCCTGCTGCGCCCCGTCACGCTCGAGCTCGGCGGCAAGTCCGCCGCGATCGTCCTCGACGACGCGGACCTCGCCGGCAACATGGAGGCGCTCTTCGGCTCCATGCTCATCAACAACGGCCAGACCTGCTGGCTCAACAGCCGCATCCTCGCGCCGCGCAGCCGCTACGACGACGTCGTCGAGACGCTCGCGGGCCTCGCCAACGGCGTGACGATCGGCGACCCGCTGCTCGACACGACCCAGATCGGCCCGATGGTCTCCGCCCGCCAGCGCGACCGCGTCGAGGGCTACATCGCGCGCGGCAAGGCGGACGGCGCGCGCGTCGTCGCCGGCGGCGGCCGCCCCGACCGCGACACCGGCTTCTTCGTGCAGCCGACCGTCTTCGCCGACGTCGCCCCCGACGCCGTGATCGCCCGCGAGGAGATCTTCGGACCGGTCCTCTCGGTGATCCCGTACGACACCGAGGACGAGGCGATCGCGATCTCCAACTCCTCGGAGTTCGGCCTGGGCGGCACCGTGTGGACCCAGGACCAGGAGCGCGGCCTGGCCGTCGCCCGCCGCGTGCAGACCGGCACGATCGGCATCAACCACTACGTCAACGACCCGGCGGCCCCGTTCGGCGGCAACAAGGCCAGCGGCCTGGGCCGCGAGCTGGGCCCGGAGGGCATGACCGCCTTCCAGGCCCTGCAGACGATCTACGTGGACCCGCCGCAGCTGGGCTGATCCGGGACCGGGCGCGCGGTGCGGCGCGCCCGCCGCTCAGGCGTACAGCGCGGCGATCTCGTCCGCGTACGCCTTCGCGATGTTCTTGCGACGCAGCTTCATGGTCATCGTGACCTCGTCGCCGCCGGGGGTCCAGAAGCCCGGGACCAGCGTGTGCTTCTTGATCTGCTCGACGCGGGCGAGCGTCTCGTTGGCCGCGGCGACGGCGCGGTCGATCTCGGCGGCGACCTCGGGCGACGCGGCGACCTCCGCGGGCGTGCCCTCCAGGCCGTTGGCGGCGGCGAAGGCGGCGACGCCCTCCTCGTCGACGACCACCAGCGCGGTCAGGTACGGCTGCTGGTCGCAGAGCGCGACGACCTGGCCGACGACCGGCGACTGCTGCTTGACGCGGTTCTCGACCATCACCGGCGGGATGTTCTTGCCCGCGGAGTTGATCAGCAGCTCCTTCTTGCGGTCGACGATCTTGATGTAGCCGTCGGCGTCGGTCTCGATCACGTCGCCGGTGTGCATCCAGCCGTCGACGACCGACTCCGCGGTGAGCTCCGGCTGGTTGCGGTAGCCGGTGAAGATCGGGCCGCGCAGCAGCAGCTCGCCGTCCTCGGCGGCCTTCGCCTCGAAGCCCGGCTGCGGCTTGCCGACGGTGCCGATGCGGACGGCCGTCGGCGGGTTCATGAGCGACAGCGCGGTCTCGGACATGCCCCAGATCTCGGCGATCGGCAGACCGAGCGCGGCGAACGCCTCGAGGATGTCCACGCGCGCCGGGGCCCCGGCGGACCCGCGCCACTCGGCGTCGTCGACGCCGAGCTTCTGGCGGATCGGGCGGATCGCCTCGATCGCCGCCGGGTCGTTCTCGACGGCGTGGGCGCCCTCGGTCCGGACGCGCTGCAGGTTCGCCTCGTACGCGGCCTGCAGCTCGGGCGAGCTGCCCGCCACGGCGGCGGCGCCGCCGGCGAGCTTCTCGAAGATCCGGGGCACGCCGTAGAAGCGCGTCGGTCGGGTGCCGGCCAGCGCGGCGCCGAGCTGCTTGGCGTCGGCGAGGGCGACGAGCTCGAAGCCGAAGGCGATCGCGCTCAGGTGGCCGAGGAAGCGCTCGAGCAGGTGCGCCATCGGCAGGGCCGACACCACGCGCCCGCCCGGGCTCACCGGGGCCAGCGCCTGCAGCCCGCGGAGGTTCTCCATCAGGGCGCCGTGGCTCCACTCGACGCCCTTCGGGCGGCCGGTGGTGCCCGACGTGTAGACGATCATCGCCGTGTCGGTGGGGTCGATCGCGCTCCACGCCGCCTCGACGTCGAAGTCCGCCGCGCCGAGCGCCTCGAGCTCGGCCAGGGTGATCGTGCCCTCCTCGCCGGACCCGTCGACGAGCACGATCCGCTCGATCGACGCGGTCTGCGCGACGACCTCGCGGACCACCGGCAGGTACTGGGTCTCCGCCACGATCACGCGGGGCTCCGCGATCTCGATCATCGGCAGGATCTGCGGCGCCGGATTGGTCTGGTAGATCGAGAACGGCACCGCGCCGAGGTGCATCGTGGCGAGGTCGACGAGGTGGAACTCGTGCCGGTTGCCCATCATCAGCCCGACGGTGTCACCGGCCCCGATGCCCAGCGCGGCCAGGCCAGCGGCGACGCGGTCCACGCGCTCGCCGTACTCGCGCCACGTGATGACGAGGTCGGATCCGTGGTCCCGCAGCGCCGGGGCGTCGCCCTTCGCCTCGACGGTCGTGCGGAACGCGGCCGGGATCGTGGGCTGACGGAGCGCGGCGGCGATGGCGTCGTCCTGGGCGGGGTGCGTGGTCTGCGGCATGGATGGTCCTCGTCGACGTAGGTGCTCACCGTTCTTCTATCCGCAGTGGACGTGGCGCGTCGCCGCTCGTCCCAGGAACGCTGGAGCAGCGCACAGTGGGCGTGCGCCGTCGGGTCGCACCGGGGCGGCCGGCGGCGGCCTCCGGTGGCGCGGAAACGCTCCGCCGAGCGTCCCGGGACCGACTCCGGGCCCGGACGACGAACGGCGCCCGGCGGCCGTCCTGCTGGAGCCGTCGACAGCCACAGCGCGCGATCCGGCCGGGCGGCCGACCCCGCGGGTGGTTGCATGACCCCATGACCGCGCCCGCACGAACCGGCCCGCTGACGGGCATCCGCGTCCTGGAGATCGGCTCGATCGGGCCGGGGCCGTTCTGCGCGATGCTGCTGGCCGACCTCGGCGCCGACGTCCTGCGGGTCGACCGCGCGGCCGGCGGCGGGCTGGTCGGCCCGAACGCCGACCACCGCACCGAGCTCATGCACCGCGGCCGCCGGTCGATGGCGCTGGACCTCAAGCACCCCGACGGCGCGGGCGTGGTGCTCGACCTGATCGAGACCGCGGACGTCCTGATCGAGGGCTTCCGGCCCGGCGTCGCCGAGCGGCTCGGCATCGGGCCCGATGCGTGCCACGAGCGCAACCCGCGCCTCGTCTACGGCCGGATGACGGGCTACGGCCAGGACGGCCCGATGGCCCAGGCGGTCGGCCACGACATCAACTACGTCGCGCTCTCGGGCGTGCTCGGGATGATCGGCCGCGAGGGCCAGCCGCCGACCACGCCGCTGAGCCTCGTCGGCGACTTCGGCGGCGGCGGGCTGACCCTGGCGATGGGGATCCTCGCGGCGCTCGTCGAGCGCCAGTCCTCCGGCCTCGGCCAGACGATCGACGCCGCGATGGTCGACGGCGCCGCGACGCTCGCGACCGCGTTCTTCGGCTTCTCCCAGACGGGCGCGTGGTCGCCGGAGCGCGGCACGAACCTCGTCGACGGCGGCGCACCGTTCTACGACACCTACGAGTGCGCCGACGGCGGCTGGCTCTCGATCGGCCCGCTGGAGCCCCCGTTCTACGCGGCGATGCTCGGGGTGCTGGGCCTCGACGGCGAGGACCTCCCCGCCCAGTACGACCGCTCCGGCTGGCCGACGCTGCGCGAGCGCTTCGCCACCACGATCCGCACGCGCACGCGCGACGAGTGGGCCGCCGCGGCGGACGGCATCGAGTGCTGCGTCTCCCCGGTCCTGACCGTCGACGAGGTCGCCGACCACCCGCACCTCAAGGCCCGCGGGACGTTCGTGGAGCACGAGGGCCTCGTCCAGCCGGCGCCGAGCCCGCGCTTCGACCGCACCCCCGCGCACCTGGACCGGCAGCCTCCGCTGCCGGGCGAGCACACCGAGGAGGCCCTGGGCGACTGGGGGATCGGCGCCGACCGGGTCGCGGCGCTGATCGCCGACGGGGTCGTCGGGCGCGCGGACGGCGGCGGGGCCGCCGGAGGCGGATCGGCGGACGCGGGGCCGACGTCCGACGCCCCGGCCGTCGCCCGGACGGAGGTCGCGTCGTGAGCGCCGCCGACTGCACCTACGGCCTGTCGATCGTCAGCCGCGGCACCGGCCCGGCGCGCTTCGCCGCGGCGGCCGACCTCGCGCGCGCCGCGGACGACGCGGGCTTCGACGCGCTCTGGACCTCCGAGCTCTACGACCGCTCCGCCACGATCCTGATGGCGCACCTGGCGGGCGTCACCGAGAACGTCCGGATCGGCTCGTCGATCGCCTACGGCGTCGGCCGCACGCCGCTGATGTGGGCGGCCGAGGCGCGCGATCTCGACGAGCTCTCGGGCGGCCGGCTCGCGCTCGGGCTCGGCAACGGGACCAGCCGGATGATGTCCGAGTGGCACGGCGTCGACGGCAGCTCGCCGGCGGTGCGGATGGAGGAGCTCGTCGTCGTCCTGCGCAAGCTCTGGCGCCTGCACGAGGGCCCCGTCCGCCACGACGGCCGCTTCTACCACGTGGACGTCGCCCCGCCGGCGGCGACGCTGCCGCCCCTGCGCGAGCACCTGCCGATCTACACCGCGGGCGTCAACCCGCGGATGGTCGAGACCGCCGGCCGCGTCGCCGACGGCGTCGTCGGGCACCCGATGTTCACCGCCAAGTACGTCGACGAGGTCATCCGCCCGGCGGTCGCGACCGGCGCCGCCAAGCGCGATCGCGACCCGGCCGACGTCGAGACGATCGGCATCCTCATGTGCGCGGTGCACGAGGACGAGGAGGTCGCCCGTCGGCAGGTCGCGTTCTCGATCGCGCAGTACGCAGCGTCGCGCGTCTACGACCGGCTCTTCGAGCTGCACGGCTGGGGCGAGGCGCAGCTGCGGATCCGCGACGCCGCCCGGGCCCGCGACGCGGAGGCGCAGATCGCCGCCGTCCCCGACGACGCGATCGACGCGATCGGCGTGGCCTGCCGCCCCGGCGAGCTGGCCGAGCGGGTCGCCCGCCACGCCGTGTCGTACGACCACCTGGACCTCACCGGCCCGGCCTGGGGCCTCGAGCCCGAGGCGCAGGAGCAGGCGGCGATGACGATCGTCGAGGAGATGCGCGCGGCGTTGACCCCGGCGTCCGTCGCCGGCTGAGCCTGGCTGAGGCGGCCGCCCCGGGGGTGGCCCGCGCCCGGCCGGCCGGCCGCCGTCGCCGCGGGCCCGTCGCCCGGCGGTCCTGCCGCGTGCGGGAGCGGCGCCACCCGCCGCCCCCGCCCCGCTGGCGGTGACTCCAACGCTCCCCGGGGACCCCGTCCGGACGCCGGCGGACGGCCGATACGGTGGATCCCACGGACCGTCCGCCGGCCGCCCCCACGGGCCCCGGCGACGGCCGCCGAAACGACCCGACCGCCCCACGGGGCAGGAGCGAGACACCGCGTGCTCGACCTCACCACGATGCGCCTGGAGCGGCCCGCGCCGGGCGTCCTCCTCGTCACGCTGGACCGCCCCGAGCGCCTGAACGCGCAGACGCGGACGATGTTCGACGAGTTCGCGGCGCTGGCCGCGGACCTGCGCCACGACCACGAGACGCGCGCGGTGGTCCTCACCGGCGCGGGCAAGGCGTTCTGCGCCGGCTACGACCTGGCCGACGCCGACGAGCTCTCGACCCTGGGCGCGCGCGGGATGCTCCGGCTGCAGGAGAACAGCGCCCGCGCGCTGGAGGCCCTGCGCGCGATCCCGCAGCCGCTGATCGCCGCGGTCAACGGGGCGGCGACCGGCGGCGGCTTCAGCCTCGCGCTGTCGGCCGACATCCGCCTCGTCGCGCCCGAGGCCCGCTTCAACGCCGCGTTCGTCCGGATCGGCCTGACCGCCGGCGACCTCGGCTGCTCCTGGCACCTGCCGCGCCTCGTCGGCCCGGGCCTGGCCGCCGAGATCATGTTCACCGGCCGCTTCGTCGACGCCGAGGAGGCGGTCCGCATCGGGCTCGCCAACCGCGTCGTCGCCGGCGACGAGCTGCTCGACGCGGCGTTCGCGATGGCCGACCAGATCGCCGCGAACTCGCCGTTCGGCGTCCAGCTGACGAAGACCGCCCTGCAGGCGAACCTCGACGGCGTCTCGCTGCACACGGCGCTCGAGCTCGAGAACCGCGGCCAGGCGCTCGCGACCCGCCACCCCGACATGCCCGAGGCCCTGTCGGCCTTCAAGGACCGCCGCGCCCCGAACTTCGTCGGGTGATGTCGGTCCCGCCCGCCCCGCCCGCCCCCCGAGAGGACCCACGATGACCGTCACCACGCTCTCCGCCGCCGACGACCTGCGCCACCGCGTCCCCGAGGGCGTCAAGGGCCGCGACAGCCTGTTCTGGAACCTGATCCTGCCCGAGGAGGAGATCGGGCTGCAGGTCTACACGATGGTCGACCACAACGGCTGGGCCGGCCGGCAGGTCGCCGTCTTCGGTCCGGGCGAGCAGCCGCTCGCGCTCGAGATGGAGCACGGGATCAAGGTCCCCGACGACCAGGACTTCGACGCCTGGCGCGTGAAGGGCCTGGAGATCGACCTGCCCGAGCCGCTCAAGCGGGCGGAGATCCGCTACGCGGGCGAGGGCGTCTCGCTGGAGTATTCCTACACGGGCCTGCACGACCCGTTCTCCTACTCGCGCAACCCGGTCGGCTGCCCGCCGTGGATGGCGATCGACCGCTTCGAGCAGACCGGCCGCGCCACGGGCACGCTGCAGGTCGACGGCCGGAGCATCGACTTCGACACCCTCGTCCACCGCGACCACTCGTGGGGCCGCCGCAACTGGCGCTTCCCCCACCACTGGAAGTGGCTCTGCGCGCAGACGCCCGACGGCGTCGGCCTCAACGCGATGCTGTGGATCGCCCGCGGCGAGCTGGGCGTCAACGGCTACGTCCTCCGGGACGGCGAGCCCGTCGCCTTCACCGGCGCCCGGCAGTCGGCGACCTACGACGACGACATGACGCAGCGTCACCTCGAGGTCGAGTTCGACGACGAGCAGGGCGGCACGACGAGCCTCGTCATGGACCGCTTCGGGGTCGTGAACATGCCCTTCGGCTCCGACACGACCGTGATCGAGGCCGCGTGCACGGCGACGATCGACGGCGTCGCCGGCCAGGGGCAGTGGGAGTGCCTGTGGCCGACGTCGTACGTGCAGCACCTGGCGGCGACGGAGTAGGCGCGGCACCGGTCCGTGGCCGCCGAGGATCCCGGCCCACAGCCGCCGACGGGAGGTCAGCTCGCCTCGTGTTCGAGCGTCGTGGAGTCCCGCCCGAGGTCGCGGGCGATGTCGGTGGCCTTGCGGAAGAGCCGTTGGGATCCGGGCAGGCGGGCGAAGCCGAAGTGCTCGTAGAACGCGGCGGCACGGTCGTCGATGGCGTCGACGACCATCAGGCGGCCGCCGGCGATCACGATCGCGTCCAACGCCCGGTGCAACGCGTCGACGAGCAGATCGGCTCCGTGTCCGTTGCCGTGCAGGTCCTGCGACAACGCGAGGCGGGCGAGCAGGATCGCGGGAATCGTCTCGGGTGATCCTCGGGCGATCCGTCCGGGCGCCTCGACGCGCCGGACGACGTGCGGCGCGAGCGTGACGTACCCGAGCACGACGTCGGGGGCACTGGGAGCGACCCAGACGTAGGTCCGTCCGACGTGCTTGGCTGCGACGGTCGCGGCCGAACGCCGGAGCCAGGAATCGAGGGGTGCCACGCCGCAGGAGAACGAGTCGATCGCGTGGTGCTCGCGGAGCGGCTCCAGGTGCCGTGGCTGCGCGGAAGCCCCGGGCACCGGGTCAGCGGTTCGCTGCGGCGCGCTGCAGAGCGGCGTTGGGCTCGTAGGGCGCGTCCAACGCCTGCAGGACCCGGTCGAAGTGCTGGGCCTCCAACTCGGTCGCAGCGTTCTGAGCGAGCACTTCCTGCGCGCGAGCGGCGGCGGCGTCGAGCACGAACGCCGAGACGCTCTGGTGGGTCGTCGCGGCGGCGGCGGTGATCTGCGCCGCCCGCTCAGGCTCGGCGCGCAGCTCGAAGCGGGTCGACTTCGTCGGTCGCGGTGTGCTCGCCTTGCGCATCAGCCGACCATAGCGTACGGCACTATCCCGTACATCATCTGCTGGGACGTCAGCTCGCCTCGTCCCCGCCCATCGTCAGCCGCAGGTAGCGCGAGATCGCCTCGGCGCGGTTGCCGGCGCGCAGCTTGCGCAGGATCCGCTTGACGTGCGACTTCACCGTCGCGTCGCTGATCACCAGCTGCTGGGCGATCCGCGCGTTCGTCGCGCCCGTCGCCATCAGGCCCAGGACCTCGAGCTCGCGCGCCGTCAGGAGCGCCTCGATCCGCGACCCGGGCAGGTGCGACGAGGGCGGCTGCAGGCCGGTACCGGGCAGCGTCGCCGGGGCGTCCGGCGCGCGGCCGGCCAGCTCGATCTCGGCGTTGGCGAGGTCCGACAGCACGGAGGTGACGGTCGCCATGGCCCGGCCGACCTGCTCGCGCTGCTCGCGCAGGCGGTTGAGCAGCACGGCCCGCTCGAAGATGTGGCCGAACGACTCGGTGAACGCCCAGAGGACCTCGCGGTCGATCTCGGTGACCGGCGCCGTCTCGTGGTCGGCGTGCAGGAAGCCGATCACGCGGCCGGTCGGCATCAGCGGCGCGGCGACGTAGGAGACGAGCCCCGACGCCTCGGCGAGCGGCCGGTAGACGCGCGGGTCGTCGGGCGTGAGGACGATCGCCGGCGCGCGCCGACGGACCATCTCGTTCTCGAGCAGCAGGTGGTCCAGCGGGATCCGCGGCGTCGTGATGAGCCACTCGCGGAACCGCTGCTCGAACTCCCGGTCGCCCGCGGCGTAGCTCTTCCACGGCCGCCACGTGGAGTCCTCCACCCGCGAGAGCAGCGCGCGGTCGAACCCGCAGCCGGTGACGAGCGCCTCGCAGACGCGGGACAGGAGCTCCTGCGGGTCGTGGATGAAGCGCAGCGGCGCGAGGCCGGCCTCCAGCGCGTCGAGCCGGTCCCGGCGCTCGCCCCGCTCGTGCTCGTGCACGTCGGAACGGAAGGACTGCAGCTCGACGAGCAGGGTGCCGAGCGCGCCTGAACCGCGGTCGCCCTCGGTGAGCCGCTCGACGACCGACGCGGAGACGACGTCCAGCTGGGCGGCGACGCGCGCGAGGTCGGCGTCCGGCTCCTCCGACGACGGCGACCCGGGGTCGAGCAGCTCGTCGGCGTCGCGCAGGAGCCGGCGGCCGCGCCGCAGCAGCGCCGTCCGTCGACGGCCGTCCGCCGTGCGCGACGGGCGGGGCGCGGTCGTGGATCCGAGCGGCAGCATGCCACGAGTCCTACCCGGGGTCGGGGTCGATCGGGGGCGGTCCGCGGAAGCCCACTGGCGATCTCCACAACGGCGCGGCCCGGACCTCCGACGGAGCTCCCCGGGACCCGTTCCGGGCACGAGAATGAGACATCGTTCACATCGAGGCGCACGGTTCTGGCCGGGTGTTCGACGTGTGGGAGTAGAACGTATCCACTTCGTGCGAACCATCGTTAACGTGGGTCGCACGAGCAGGTCGAGAGGGCGCGGGGCATGACGGAACACGAGGCGATCAACGGGGTTCTCGGGCGGGCGACGGTCGCGGAGGCGTTCTTCGCCGCGGCGGACGCCTACGCCGGCCGCGTCGCCGTGCGCGAGCACGGCTCGGACCGCAGCCTGACCTTCACGGCGTGGGCGGCCGCCGCGTCCGAGGTCGCCGCGGGCCTGCACGCCGCGGGCGTGCGACCCGGGCAACCCGTCGCGCTGCTCCTGGACAACGACGCCGACTTCCCCGTCCTCGACATGGCCGCGGTGGTCCTCGGGGCCGTGCCGTTCTCGCTGTACAACACGGCCCCGGTCGCGCAGCTGCTCGAGAACGTCGACAACTCCGAGCCGCCCGTCGTGATCGCCGGCGCCAAGTACGCGTCGGTGGCCCGCGAGCTCGCCGGCCTGCGCCCGTCGACCATCACGTCGCTCGTGATCGTCCCCGCCGACGGCGTCGACGTCGACCCCGCCGGCGCGGTGCCGGGCGAGGTCGGTCTCGACGAGCTCCGCGAGCGCGGCCGCGCGGCGATCGCCGACGGCTACGACGCCCGCGCGGCCGCGGAGGCCGTCGCCCCGGACGACCTCGTCACGCTCGTCTACACGTCGGGCACCACCGGCGCGCCGAAGGGCGTGCAGTACCGGCACTCCGGCGTGATGTTCATCATGCGCTCGTTCCGCGAGCGGCTGGGCCTCACGCCGGCCGGGCGCGTCGTCGCCTATCTGCCGATGGCGCACATCGCCGAACGGCTGCTCGGCTACTACATGGGCATGGCCTACGGCGCGACCCAGACGCTGCTGCCCGAGCTGCCGCGCCTGTCGGAGGCCCTGCGCGAGGTGCGCCCCACGCGCTTCTTCGGCGTCCCGCGGATCTACGAGAAGCTGCTCGTCGCCGCGGAGTCCTCGGCGTCCCGCGCGGCGGGCCCCGACGGCGTCGCCGCGCTCGACGCCCTGCTCGACGAGCGGATGCCGCGGATCGCGGAGGACGGCCCGCTGGCCGACGCGCAGGACGGCGTCCCCGACGCCGCCCGCGCGGCCTTCGACGCGGCGCGCGAGGAGACCGGCCTGGACCAGGCCGAGTGGCTGATCATGTCCGGCGCCTCGTGCCCGCCGGCGCTGCTGCTGCGCTTCCACGCGCTCGGGCTGCGGGTCAACGAGTTCTACGGCAGCTCGGAGAGCATCTCCGCCACGAGCAGCCCGCCCGGGGCGATGCGGCTGGGGACGGCCGGCACGGCGCTGCCGGGCATCGAGCTGCGGCTCGGCGACGACGGCGAGGTCCTGCTCCGCGGGCCGAACATCACGCCCGGCTACCTGAAGGACCCGGTCCGCACCGCCGAGGCGATCGACCCCGACGGCTGGTTGCACACCGGCGACGTCGGCGTCCTGGACGCGGACGGCTACGTGAAGATCGTCGACCGCAAGAAGGACATCATCATCAACTCGGCCGGCAAGAACATGTCGCCGACGAACATCGAGTCGGCGATCAAGCTCGGCGCCCCGCTGATCGCGCAGGTCGTCTGCGTGGGGGAGGCCCGGCCCTACAACGTCGCGCTGCTGGTGCTGGACGCCGACGCGCTCGCGAGCTTCGCGGACCGCCACGGCCTCACGGGGCGCACGCCCGCCGAGCTCGCCGACGACCCGGTCGTCCGCGCCGAGCTCGAGCGGATCGTCGCCGCCGGCAACGCGCGCCTCTCGCGCGTCGAGCAGATCAAGCGCTTCGGCGTGGTCCCGGCGGAGTGGACGCCGGGCGGCGAGGAGCTGACCGCCACCGGCAAGCTCAAGCGCCGCTCGGTCACGCAGCTCTACGCCGACGACATCGACGCGCTCTACGCGCCGGCGCACACCCCGTCCGGAGCATCGCGATGACCGCCCAGACCGGGTCCGACGTGGATGAGGTGGCGCTGGAGCGCTGGCTGGTCGCGCGTGGCCTGCTGGACGCGGTCACCGACGTGCGG
>NZ_JBFAPC010000074.1:0-27554 GCF_040675535.1 Patulibacter sp. NPDC049589
GGGGCGGCGGCGGGGGGGGGGGGGGGGGGGGGGGGGGGGGGGGGGGCCCGGGGGGGGGGGGGGGGGGGCCCCGGGGGGGCGGGCGGGGGGGGGCGCCCCCCCCCGCCCCGCGCGGTCAGTCCGTCGAGGCCATCACGTGCTTGACGTACTGGTAGTCCTCGAGCGCGTACTTCGAGAGGTCCTTGCCGTGGCCGGAGTCCTTGACGCCGCCGTGGGGCATCTCGTTGGCGAGCAGGCCGTGCGTGTTGATCCAGACGCAGCCGAACCTCAGGGCGGCGGACGCGCGAAGGGCGCGGCCGATGTCGCGGGTCCAGACCGACGACGAGAGCCCGTAGGCGGTGCCGTTGGCCCAGGCGATCGCCTCGGCCTCGTCGGTGAAGCGCTGGACGGTGACGGCGGGGCCGAAGATCTCGCGCTGGACGACCTCGTCGTCCTGCCGGACGCCCGCGATGACGGTGGGCTCGACGAAGAAACCCGGCCGGTCGGCGCGGCGGCCGCCGGTCACGACCTCGGCGTGCGACGGCAGCCGGTCGAAGAAGCCGGTGACGCGCTCGAGCTGGCCCGGGTTGTTGACCGGGCCGAGCGTCGTGTCGGCTGCCGTCATGTCGCCCATCACGAGGCCCTTGGCCTCGTTCGCCAGGCCCGCGACGAGGTCGTCGTAGATCCCCGGGGCGGCGATCACGCGGGTCGACGCGGTGCAGTCCTGGCCGGCGTTGTAGTAGCCGAAGCCGGCGATGCCCTCGATCGCGGCTTCGATGTCGACGTCGTCGAAGACCACGACCGGCGCCTTGCCGCCGAGCTCCAGGTGCGTGCGCTTGAGCTGCTTGCCCGCGTGCTCGGCGATCCAGCGGCCGGTCTCCACCGAGCCGGTGATCGAGACGAGCGCGATGTCCGGGTGCTCGACGATCGCCTGACCCGCGGCGTTGCCCCCGACCACGACGTTGAGCACGCCCGGGGGCAGGATGTCAGCGACGAGCTCGGCCAGGCGGACGGTCGACGCCGGGGTCGACGGGGCCGGCTTCAGCACGGTCGTGCAGCCCGCGGCCAGTGCCGGGCCGAGCTTCCACGACGCCATCATCAGCGGGTAGTTCCACGGCGCGATCTGGCCGACGACGCCGATCGGCTCGCGGCGGATCCACGACACGGTGTCCTCGACGTAGGTCGCCGACGCGGCGCCCTCGAGGTTGCGGGCGGCGCCCGCGAAGTAGCGGAAGCAGTCGGCGATCGGCGGGATCTCGTCCTCGAGCACCGCGGACAGCGGCTTGCCGGCGTCGCGGGACTCGAGCGAGGCGAGCTCCTCGGCGTGCGCCTCGACGACGTCGGCGATCTTCAGCAGGGCCAGCGAGCGCTCCTGCGGCGTGGCCGTCGACCAGGCGGGGAACGCGCGGACGGCGGCGGCGACGGCGCGGTCGACGTCCTCCTGGCCGGCGTCGGCGGCGACGCCGATCTCCTGGCCCGTGGCGGGGTCGACGATCGGCATCGTGCGGCCGTCGGCGGCGTCGACGAGCTCGCCGTCGATGAAGGACCGGACCTGCAGCTGCTCGGTGGCGCTCATGTGTGCTCCTCGGTGGTGCGGGGCGGCGGAACCTCAGAGGCTCCGGCGGGGAGATTGGTTCCGAACCTCGATGACGGGTCGCCCGGGTCGGTGGGGGACGGCGGTGTGGGGCGTCCGGCGTCCGAACGGGCCTCGGCGGGCGGGCTGGCGCGACCGGGGCGAACGCCGGCGACCGTCCCCGGGAAGGTCACCGCGCCGCTCCGTCCTGACCGTGGCCGGTCGCGATCAGGCCGCGAGGCGGCCGGGGTCGCCGTCGGTGCGGCTGGCGTCGAGCGCCTCCTGCACGGCCGGGACGAGGATCTTCCCGCCTTGGACGTTGACGCCGGAGCGCAGGCCGGGGTCGGCGGTCAGCGCGGCCTCGACGCCGAGGTTCGCGAGCGCCCGGACGTACGGCAGCGTGGCGTTGGTCAGCGCGCGGGTCGAGGTGTTGGGGACGCCGCCGGGCATGTTGGCGACGCAGTAGTGCAGGACGCCGTCGACGACGTAGGTCGGGTCGCCGTGCGTGGTCGGGGTCGACGTCTCGGCGCAGCCGCCCTGGTCGATGGCGACGTCGACGATGACGGCCTTCGGGCGCATCGAGCCCAGCATCTCGCGGGTGATCAGCTTCGGCGCGGCCGCGCCGGCGACGAGGACCGCCCCGATCACGACGTCGGCGTTCGCGACCTCCTCGCGGAGCGTCAGCGGGTCGCTCATCAGGACGCGGGCACGCCCGTCGAACAGCAGCTCCAGCTCGGTCAGGCGCGCGATCGAGCGCTCGAGGATCGTGACCTCCGCACCCATCCCGACCGCGACCCGCGCCGCGTTGGTGCCCACGACGCCGCCGCCGATCACGACCACGCGGGCCGGCGCGACGCCGGGGACGCCGCCGATCAGCACGCCGCGACCGCCGAACGGGTCCTGCAGGAAGTACGCGCCGGCCTGCGCGGCCAGGCGACCGGCGACCTCGGACATCGGGGCCAGGAGCGGGAGGCCCTTACCGCCAGGTCCGGTCACCGTCTCGTACGCGATGGCGGTGGTGCCGGACGCGACCAGCGCGTCGGTCAGCGCCGGGTCGGCCGCGAGGTGCAGGTACGTGAAGAGCGTGGCGTCCGGGTTCAGCGACGCGTACTCCGACGCGATCGGCTCCTTCACCTTCAACAGCAGCTCCGCGTCCGCCCAGACGTCTGCGGCGCCGTCGACGATCTGCGCGCCGGCGCCGACGTAGGCCTGGTCGGAGAAGCCCGACCCGAGCCCCGCCCCGCCCTGGACGAGCACCTCGTGCCCGGCCTCGGCCAGCTCGTGCGCGCCGGCGGGCGTCAGGGCGACGCGCCGCTCGGCGGGCTTGATCTCGGTGACGACGCCGACGCGCATCAGGACTCCAGGGGGTGGTGGACGGACGGGCCGGCCGCGCGGGCCGGGAGGGTGGAGGCCGGGGCGGTCACGACGCCAGCCCCATGTGCTCGCCGGCGGCGGAGAGCACGGTGCGCAGGGTCGCGACGATCTCGTCCAGCAGCGCCGCGTCGCTGATCAGCGGCGGCGCGATCTGCAGCACGGAGTCGCCGCGGTCGTCGGCGCGGGCGACGATCCCGGCCTCGCGCATCGCGTGGGGGAGGAAGCCGCGCAGCAGGTCGTCGCGCTCGGCCTGGTCGAAGCGGGTGTTCTCGGCGTCCTTGACGAGCTCGACCGCCCAGAAGAAGCCCTTGCCGCGGACGTCGCCGACGATCGGCAGGTCCAGCAGCGACTCCATCGCGGCCTGCAGGTGCGGCTCGAGCGCGCGGACGTTCTCGAGCACGCCGTCGCGCTCGAAGATCTCGATGTTCTTCAACGCCGCGGCGGCCATCACGGGGTGCCCGCCGAACGTGATGCCGTGGCGCAGCACCAGCGACGGGTCGAAGAGGCCCTGGGCGATCCGGTCGGACACGAAGACCGCGCCGCCGGGGACGTACGCGGACGTGATGCCCTTGGCCGTCGTGACCATGTCGGGGACGACGTCCTCGTGCTCGATCCCGAGCCAGTTGCCCATCCGGCCGAAGCCGCAGATGACGGCGTCGGCGACCAGCAGGATGCCGTGCTCGTCGCAGATCTCCCGCAGGCCCTTCCAGTAGCCGGTGGGCGGCACGATGCAGCCGCCGGCGTTCTGGACGGGCTCGGCGATCAGGACGGCGACCTCGTCGGCGCCGGCGGCCGCGATCGCGTCGCGGACCTCCTGCAGCAGGCGGGCGCAGAACGCGGCCTCGTCGTCGCCGTCGGGGTCGCGGAACGCGTTGGTGTTGGCGACGTGCGTGACGTCGATCGGCGGCGTGCCGAAGCCGTCCTTGTAGCCCGGGACGCCCGTGAACGAGAGGGCTCCGAGCGTGACCCCGTGGTACGCGTCCTTGCGGGCGATCGCCTTGCGGCGGTCCGGCTGGCCGACGGAGCGGAAGTACTCCAGTGCGATCTTCCACATCGACTCGACGGCCTCGGAGCCGCCGTTGGTGAAGAACACGTGGTCCAGGTCGCCCGGCGCGCGCTGCGCGAGCGCCTCGGCCAGCCGGATCGACGCCGGGTGCGCGGTGTTCCAGTTCGTGTTGAACGGGAGCGTCGCGAGCTGCTGCCCGATCGCGGCGGAGAACTCCTCGCCGTAGCTGTAGCCGATCTGCGAGCAGTAGAGGCTCGACAGCGCGTCGATGTGCCGCTTGCCGGTCGTGTCGAAGACGTAGGGGCCCTCGCCGCGATCCAGGACGAGGAGCTCGTCGCGGGGGGCCGCGTCGGCGGCGGGCGGCGCCGTCCCGTAGGCCGCGGCCTGCTTGGTGAAGTGCAGCAGCAGGTGCTCGCGGGCCGCGCGCTGCAGCTCGTCGTGGCTGGTCGCCTGTGGTGTGGTGCTGGGGGTCGCCATCGGCGGGGCTCCTGGTGACGGGGTGCGCGGGGACGTCGTGTCACCAAGCGTGACCCCGAGGCCCTCCCGGGTCATGGAGCAGCCCGTCGAGACTCCCCCGGTGGCGCCGGACGCTCTGTCGCGCGGGCTCGCACCGGACCGCGGTCCGGTGCCGCGGTCAGCGGACGGCGCGCGGCGCCGGCGCGCGCGTGAGGACCTCGTCGTCGAGGATCTGCGCGATCAGGCCGCGCAAGCCCCCGGCGGGGGAGCGCACCGCGGACATCCGCACGTGCACCGGGACGGCGGAGCCGTCGGCGCGGACGAGGCGCTTCTGGAGCGCGTAGCGGTCGCGCCGGCCCGCGACGAGGTCGCCCACGAGCTCCTGCTCGACGCGACGGTCCTCGGGGTGCGTGACCTCGTGCGCCTCGCGGCCGACGAGCGCCGGCTCGGCCCGGCCCAGCAGCTCGCCGAGCGCGCGGTTGACCCGCAGCCAGCGGCCGTCGGGCGACAGCAGCGCCTGGCAGATCGGGGAGTGGTCGAAGGTCAGCTCGAAGACCTCCTGGAGCTCCGACAGCAGCAGCTGGTCGCGGCGCAGCGCGGTGACGTCGCGCGTGACGACCATGCCGCCGACGACCGCCCCGCGGTGGAGGACCGGGCTGCAGGTGTACTCGTAGACCGTCTCGTCGGCGCCGCGGAACTCCAGGACGGTGGTCCGTCCGGCGACCGCCGCGCGGTACGCGTCCTGGAAGCGGTGCCAGTCGCGCGGGGTCAGGGCCTCCGGGGCGGACCGTCCGACGAGCTGGTCGGGCGTGTAGCCGTGCTGCTCGTGCGCCGTGCCCGTGGCGCCGCGGAAGCGCAGGTCCGCGTCGAAGACGAGCATCGAGACGTCGGTCATCGACCGCAGCGCGCCGACCATGACGTCGGCGGCGGGGGCGTCCGGGTCCTGGGCGGCCGGCCGCGGCGCCGCGGCCGGGCGGACGCCGGCCGGACGGGCGACCTGGGCCAGCGGGCCCGGGACGGTGTCCATCGTGTGGTCCGCCGGGCTCTCGTCCGGCGTCCCTCCGTTCTCTCCCGGCGTCGCCGCGCTCTCGGGCGCCGCGGGCTCCGCCGGCACCGTGGCGGAGTCGAGCTGGACGTGGAAGCGACCGTCCATCACGGCGCACGTGCGCAGCCGGCGGTGCAGGACGCGGCGGAGCTCCGAGCCGAGGCTGACCGGCCGCGCGACGCGCACGACGATGCGCAGCTCGCCAGCGGCGAGCGCCGAGACGCTCGTGCCGGCGACGCCGCCGATCCGCTCGATCGCCGCGGTCAGGGTCGCGGCGTGGGTCGGACCGGAGACTGGGCGCAACACGACCTCGACGTCGTCGCGGGTGAGGCCCGCGGACAGCACGGACAGCAACTCGGGGGCGCTGCCGGCCCGCCGGCGCTCGCCGCGGCCGCTCTCGATCGGTCCTTCGGTCAACTCGGCACCCGGGGGACGGTGGCTCGTGCAGGGGACTGCCCTACGGCCCCGACGCTACCGCAGCGCGACGGGGTGGTGCGGCGGGTCGTCCTCAGCCGAGGATCGACGCCAGGCGCCGGACGTCGTCGAGCTCGAGCGAGCCGCCGCGGTCGCCCAGGACCTGCAGGCAGACGTGGTCGGCCCCGGCGTCGTGGTGCTCGGCGACGCGGGCGGCGATGGCCTCCTCGTCGCCCCACGCCACCAGCGCCTCGACCAGGCGGTCGCTCAGGTCGCCCTGGGTCTCCTCCTCGGTGAAGCCGAGCCGCAGCCAGTTGTTGACGTAGTTCGGCAGCGTCTTGTACAGCTCGAGGTGCTTGCGGCCGCGCCGCAGACCGACCTCGCGCTCCGTCGTCAGGACGACGCCCTGCTCGACGGCGAGCAGGCGGTCGGGGCCGAGGATCTCGCGCGCCTGGCGCGTGTGCTCCGGGGTCACGAGGTAGGGGTGGGCGCCCTGCGTGCGGTCGCGGGCGAGCTCCAGCATCTTCGGACCGAGCGCGGCGAGCAGGACCGGCGGCGCGGCCTCGCGGCCCTCGGGGGACCCCAGGCGCGTGGCGTCCATGGCGTCGAGGTACGCCCGCATCGTCTTCAGCGGCTTGCCGTAGTCCTTGCCCATCATCCCCTCGACCAGCGGGGCGTGGCTGACGCCGAGCCCGAGGGCGAAGCGGCCCGGGTGCAGCGCGCCGATCGTCGCGGCGCCGGCGAGGGTCGCCGACGCGTCGCGGAAGTAGAGGTTCGCGATGCCCGTCGCCACCACGAGGCGCTCGGTCTGGCCGAGCAGGACGAGCGCCTGGGTCAGGGTCTCGCGGGCGCCCGGGGCCTCGCCCCACCAGAGCGTGCCGTAGCCGAGCTCCTCGATCTCGCGCGCGACCTCGCCGAGGCGGGTGAGGTCCAGGCCGGTCAGCGCCCCGGACCACAGGCCGACCCGCCCGAGGTCGACGTGCTGGGCGGTGGGGGCGGGCTGCTCGATGGTGCTCATGGGTCCTCCTCGGCGACGGAGGACCGGACGCTAGAGGGGCGCGTGGTCCGGCCCCTGCACATGGGGCAACGCGCGCAGCGCCAGGTGCAGCGTCAGCGTCTGCTCGGGGTCGGCGAGGTCGACGTCGAGCAGCTCCTCGATGCGGGCCAGGCGGTTGTAGAGCGCCTGCCGGTTGAGGTGCAGCGCGCGGGCCGCCTCGGCCTTGCGCCAGCCGCCGGCGCACAGCGCCTCGAGCGTCGGCAGCAGCTGGTGCTTGCGGCGGCGGTCGTGCTCGAGGACCGGCCCGAGGCGGCGGCGCACGAACGCGCGCAGCTCGCGGTCGTCGCGCCAGCGCCAGAGCAGCCGCTGGAGCTCCAGGGCGCGCACGTCGTGCCAGTCCTCGGGGGGCAGCGCGACGGCGGACGCGGCGGTCTCGGCGGCCAGGCGCAGGGCCGGGCCGGCGTCGCGCCACGGCGTCGGGTCGCCGACGGCGATCCGGGTGGCCCCGGCGCCCAGGCGGCGCTCGACGGCGGTGCGCAGGGCGCGGGCGGCGGTGTCCGCCACGCCGGCGCGGCCGGCCGGGTCCCGCAGGCCGATCAGCGCGAGCAGCTGGCCGGGGCGCTCCTGCTGCCCGGCGAGCACGGCCAGTCCGTGCGCCTCGAGCTCCGCGGTCATGTCGCGCAGGACGAGGCTCCAGGACGCGCCGCCGGCGGGGGCCGCCGTCTCGGCCGCCAGGGGGAGCAGCTGACCGGTCGCGCTGCGGAAGCCGATCGACCCCGCCTGCCGCTCCGCGTGCGCGGCGGTCGTGCGGCCCTCGGAGAGGTCGACGAGGAAGTTGCCGCGCTCGCGGGCGATCAGCTCCTCCTCCTGCCGGGCGCGCAGGAGCGCGAGCGCGACGATCCCCGCCGCGCGCTGCAGGGCGACGCCGGCGATCTCGTCGAGCGGGCCCGTCACCGGCAGGACGAGCAGGCGGCCGTCCGGGCCGTGGCCGCTGAGCGGGACGGGCTCGGCGAGGCCCGCGCGCCACGGCGCGCGGCCCGACGGGCGGCTCGACGCCTTCCACGCGTCCAGCGCGTCGACCCCGTCGACCGTGGACCCGGCGTGGTAGAGCAGGCGCCCGTCGCCGTCCTCGAGGAAGACCGGGTTGCCGATGATCTCGGCCGTCGCGCGCAGGACCTCCGGGATGCCCTGGCCGTCGAGCAGCAGCTGCGTCAGGCGCTGCTGGACGTCGTCGCCGCGCCGCAACAGCGCGTACTGGGCGTTGACGATCTCGGTGTGGATCGCCTCGGTCACCGTGATGAACGGGACCTCGCGCGTGAGGGCGACGAGGACGAGCTCGTGCTGGCGCGCGGCCTGCACGAGCGGCGTCGGGAGCTCGGTGAAGGTCGGGCCGAGCTCGATCACCAGGGCGGCGAGGCCGAGCTCGGCGAGGCCCGCCACGAAGCGCCGCTGGTCGACGGCCTTGCGGCCGATCCCCATCCCCGTCGTCAGCAGCAGCTCGCCGCCGCGCAGCTGCGACGCCATGTACGAGACCTCGCCCGCGTGGACCCAGCGGATCGGCCGGTCGAGGTGCTCCGCGCCGGAGACGACGTCGGGCAGCCCGCGGCGCAGGACGGGCAGCGCGAGCGCGTCCGCGACCGTGATCTTCGGCATCGGCGCGGCCAGGGGCTTGAAGGCCGGCGGCGCCGGCGGCGCGCTCGAGATCGCGGACGGGCGCACGGAGGAGACGGGGGGATCCACGAGCGGCACGTCCGCGATCATGGCCGCTCGGCGGGCGCGTAGCAACGTCGGATCGTCCAACGGATGCTCCCGGGGCATGGACAGAGTGTCGGCTCGCCGGTGCGCCGTCCGGGAGCGTACGGCGTCCCGTCACCGGCTCCGCCGGCGATCGGGGCGAGGTGTACGACGTCCCGCTCCCGGCCCGTGTGCGCCGGACCCACGGCGGCGTGGATCCGGGGGGCCGGAGGACGTCCCGCCGCGCAGCTGCGTCCTGATGGCCCACGGGTTCTCGATGACCGCCACGAGGGGCTGCTCCCGTACGCCCGGGCGCTGCGGGACGCCGGCCACCTGGTCCTCGTCTTCGACCACCGGCACCTCGGCGACTCCGGCGGCGAGCCGCGCCAACGCTTCCGCGAGGCCGAGCAGCGCGCGGACAGCCCGGGCGTCTTCCTGGCCATCGCGCTGCACCGCCCGCACCGCAAAGCGTCGTCGATCCCGACGCCGCTCTGGGTCGGCCTGGGCGACCGCGACATCACGGTCGCCGCGCCGGCGGTCCGGAAGCTGGCCGAGCGTGCGCCCCGCGGCGAGCTGCACCGCTACGACGTCGACCACTTCGAGCCGTTCCACACCGACGCGTGGCGGGCGATCGCGGCGGACCAGGTGACGTTCCTGGACCGCGTGCTGCCGGTCGGGCGCGTCGGGGTGTGATCGGCCGCGAGGCCGTCGATCCCGCGTCGGGCGCCGCGCGAGGCCTCGTCACCCGGATCGCGCCGGCGCCGGGTGACGAGCTCTGCGTCAGGCACCGGCGCGAACGCCCACGCCGCCGGAGACCGTGAGGTTGTCGCCGGTGATGTAGCTCGCGGCGTCCGAGGCGAGGAACGCCACGGCCTCGGCGATGTCGGCGGCAGCGCCGACGCGACCGAGGGGGACGTCCCGGCCCCAGGCCTCGATCGTCTCCCGGGAGATGCCCAGCTTGCCGTAGGCGGGCGTGTCGATCATTCCCGGGCTGACGGCGTTGACGCGGATGCGGCGCGGGGCGAGCTCGTGCGCGAGGGACCGCATGAGGGGCAGCAGGGCGCCCTTGGCGGCGGTCATGGCGGATCCGAGTCCTTCGCCGGCGCCGACGGTGAGCACGACCGAGGCCCCCTCGTTGAGGAGCGGGAGCGCCTTCTGCAGGGTGAAGAAGCTGCCCTTGACGTTGACGTCGAACAGGGCATCGAAGGCGTCCTCGTCGGTGGACTCGATCGGGCCGGGGCGGGAGATGCCCGCGTTGAGGAAGAGTAGGTCGAGCCCGCCGAGCTGTCGGCGCGCCTGGTCCATCGCGCGGTCGATGTCCGGCAGGGACCGTGCGTCGGCCCGGACGATCGCGACGTCGTCGGGGAGCCCGGCGTCGGCGACGTGGTCCCTGCCGGTGACCATGACGCGGTGGCCGCGGGCGTGGAGCAGCTCCGCGGTCGCCTTGCCGATGCCACTGGTTCCACCGGTGATCAGGGCTGTGGGTGCGGGCACGGTGCGTTCCTTCGGGTCGTCACGAGGGGTGCGGGGCGGTCGGTGCGCGGGCCCGGTCCGCAGGGCAACCGGGTGACGCTGCAACGACCGCTCATGGCAGCGTACGTCAGATTGGCAGCGACTGCCAAGTAACGAGTTCATGCCACGGTGGCAGCGCTGGGCTACCCTGGGGCCATGGAGCAGCACGCCGCGACCGGGACGGGCGCCCCGTCCACGCTGTGGCACCGGACGCGGCAGCTGGCCTCACGGGAGATCCTCGAGACGGCCCTGCGCCTGTTCACCGAGCAGGGCTACGACGAGACGACGATCGCCCAGATCGCCCGTGAGGCCGGCGTCTCACAGCGCACGCTCTTCCGCTACTTCGGAACCAAGGAGGACCTCCTCGGCGGCGACCAGGACCGGTTCCGGCAGGTCCTCACGGACACGATCGGCGGCCAGCCCGCCGACGCGGACGTCTGGGACGTCCTGCGCGCCGGGGTGGCCGCCGTCCTGGCCCTGCACGACAGCCACGAGCAGGCCCGGGAGCGGTTCCGCCTCCTGCACAGCACCGCCTCGCTGCGTGCCGGCTGGCTCGAGAAGCGGCTGGGGTTCCAGGAGGACCTGCTCCCGCTCGTCGAGCCGCGCCTGGACGCTGCGGCCGGCAGCACGACGCCGCGGGCCCGCGCGGTGATCGCCACGGCGTTCACGTGCCTGGACGTCGCGTCGATGACGTGGGTCGCCGACGACGGCGCGGGCGACATCATGGACCTGTACGACGCGTGCCTGGCCGCCGTGCGCGGCTGAGCCGGCCGCGGTCGGTCAGGGCCCGCCGTGGTCGGTCGGCGTTGGCCGTGGTCGGTCAGCGCCGGCCGCGGTCGACGGCGACCGCCGCGGCGGTCGGCATCCGCCGCGGCGAGCAGCGAACCCACGCGGCCTCCGGGCGACCGTCGATCACGCCGTCCGCAACGCCACCGTCGGCGGCATCCGGGACGCGCGAACGGCGGGCAGCAGGCCGGCGAGCGCGCCGATCAGGACGGCCGACGCGATGCCGCCTGTCCACGCCTCGACCGGGACCACGATCGCCCAGCCCTTCGCGCCGGCGTACGCGGCCGTCGCCGCCGCGCCGGCCAGCACGCCGACCACGCCGCCGATGACCGCGAGCAGGATCGACTCGCCGAGGAACTGCGTCCGGATCTGGCCCTTCGTCGCCCCGAGCGCGCGGCGGAGGCCGATCTCCGATCGGCGCTCCAGCACCGAGATGACCATGATGTTGGCGACGCCGACGGCGCCCACGATCAGCGCCACGACGCCGAGCCCGAGGAAGAGGCTGTCGAACGCGCCCGCGGCGGCGGCGCGCGCGGTGAGCGCGTCGGACGGCTGGCTGACGGTCACCTCGTTCGGCGCGTCGGGGTTGGCGGTCGGCGCGAGCAGCGCCTGCACCGCGGCCTCCCGGCCGGTGGCGGTGCGCACGTAGATCGTGCTCGGCGGGCCGGGCTGCCGCTCGCCGCGGGCGACGCCGGCGTAGCCGAGGTACCGCTGGGCGGCCGGGTAGCCGATCAGCGCGCTGCTGTCGATGTCGGGCGCCAGTGGCGACGGCTCCAGGACGCCCGCGACGTTGAACCATCGCCCGCCGAGCCAGATCCGCTGGTCGGGCTGGACGCGGTCGATGCCCAGCCGCAGCGCCGCGGTCGCCCCGAGCACCGCGACCGGGACGCGGGCCGTGCCCGCGTTGAGCCAGCGGCCGCGGGCGACGCCGGTGGTGAGCACGGACGGCAGGTTCAGGCTGGTGGCCCGCACCTGCAGGCCGCCGGACTCGGCCTCGGGGATCAGCCGGTTGCGGTAGACCTTCGCGTCCTTCAGCAGGCCCGTGTGCGCCGCCAGGTCGACGTCGGCCAGGTGCGTGATCCGCGCGGGCGCCTCGAGCGGCAGGGTCGCCTCGCCGCCCGTGAGACGCTGGCCCGCCTCGACGGTCAGCAGGTTCGTGCCCAGCCGGTCGATCTGCGCCAGCAGCCCCGCCTGCGAGGACGAGGAGAGCCCGAGGATCCCCACGATCGCCGCCGTGCCGATGGCGATCCCGAGCGCCGAGAGCGCGGCGCGCAGCGGCCGGGCCCGCAGCCCGATGCTCGCCACCCGGAGCCCGTCCTGCAGCGACAGCCGACCGCCCTGGCCGGTCATCGGTCCCCCTCGCTCGCGCCGTCGTCGGGCACCACGAGGACGCTGTGGTCCGTCGTGCCGTCGTCGGGTGCCGCGAGGACGTCGCGGTCCCCCGCACTGTCCGCGGGCGTCGCGCCGACGTCGCGATCACGGCGGTCGTCGCCCACCACCCGGCCGTCCAGCATCCGGATCCGGCGCGGCAGCTGCCCGGCGAGGCCCTCGTCGTGCGTGATCATGACGATGGTCGTGCCGGCGGCGTGCAGCTCACGGAGGAGCTCCATGATCGCGGCGCCGGTGGTGCTGTCGAGGTTCCCGGTCGGCTCGTCTGCGAGCACGATCGCCGGCCGCCCGACCAAGGCCCGCGCGATCGCCACCCGCTGCCGCTGCCCGCCCGAGATCTTCGTGGGCTTGAACGTCGCGCGATCGGCGAGGCCGACCCGCCCGAGCGCCTCGTCGGCGCGCCGGTACCGCTCGGCCGTGGGGACGCCGGCGTAGAGCAGGCCGTCGGCGACGTTCTCGCGCACCGTGGCGTGCTCGGAGAGGAAGAACTGCTGGAAGACGAACCCGATCGACCGGGCACGCAGCCGCGACAGCTCGCGGTCGTCCAGCCCCGCCGGATCGACGCCGTCGATCCGGACGACGCCGCCCGTGGGCAGCTCCAGCGTCCCCATCACGTGCAGCAGCGTGGACTTGCCCGATCCGGAGGGGCCGACGATGGCCACCAGCTCGCCCCGCCGGACCGCGAAGGACACGCCTCTCAGGGCGTCGACCCGCGCCCCGCCCGCCGGCTCCTCGCCGTAGGCCTTCGTCACGGCATCGAGCTCGAGGACGGTGTCGCCCGCGGCGGCGAGCTCCAGGTGGCGTCCGCCGGTCATGGCGTCGGCACCACGACGTCGTCGCCCGCGGCGAGGTCGCCCTGCACCGCGACCCGCCCGCCCGCGCCGTCGAACAGGCCGAGCCGCACGGCGACGAGCGAGCGGCGCCCGCCGCCCCGGACGGCCTCGACCGCGAAGCCGCCGCCGGCCTTCCCGACGAGCGCGGTGACCGGGACGCTCAGGGCGTTCTCCACGCCGTCGGTCGTGATCTCCACGTGGACCGGCGCGGCGTCGAGCCCGCGGGCCTTCGCGGGGTCGTCGAGCCGGACGACGACCGGGATCGTCGCGTCCCCGGCGGCCGCGTCGTCCTTGCCGGCGGTCCGGGCGACGCGGCCGATCCGGTCGACCCGGCCCGCCACGGGGCGGTTGCCGGGCAGCGTGACCTGCGCGCGGTCGCCCGGCTGCACGGTGCCCTGCTGCGACCCGGCGAGGGCGACCTGCACCTCGAGCGTGTCCGACGTGGCCTGCGCGACCCGGGTCCCGGGCCGGGCGAGTCCCCCGAGCGGGGCGGTCACCGTCGCGATCCGCACCGACCGCGGCAGGACCACCACGTCGTGCGCCGCGAGCGCGCCGGCCCCGCCGACGCCCTTCGCGCGGTGGAGCCGCCGGAGCGCCGCCGTGGTCCGCCACGTGAGGTGGTCGTCGTCGGGATCGATCCGCACCCCGGCGGCCCGGTCGTAGCCGAGCCGGTGCAGGTTGCGGTTGAGCTGCCGGACGTCGCGGCCCTCGTCGCCGGCGTGCAGGTCGCGGTAGGCGGGGATCGTGCCGCACAGCAGCAGCACCGGGTCGTCGTCCACCCGGTAGAGGACCTCGCCGCAGGCGACCCGGTCACCGACGTCGGGCAGCGCGGTGTACGTGCCGCCGGCCCGGTCGATCACGGCGTACGGCGCGCCGTCCGTCCGCGCCCGGTAGGTCAGCGTCCCGTCGAGGGCGACCACGTCCGACAGGGGGCCCTCCGTCACCTTCGCGGTGCTCGCCGGCGCGTCCTGCGCGGCGACGGTCGCGTCGCCCGACCCGGACGCGACGACCACGCCGCCGGTGGCGATCGCGGCGACCAGGACGACCGCTCCGGCGAGCAGCCGCGTCCTGCGCATCACTGGCCCTCCAGCGCGCGCGTGGCGGGCTCGCGGCACGCGTCCTGCGCGGCCCGGAACCCCGGGATCTCGAGGGCGCCCCTCCCCGCGGCGGACGGGATGCGGTTCGTGTCGATCAGGGGCCCGTCCTCGACGGGATCCGGGAAGTCCCTCACGCCGTTCTCGCGCATGCAGCGGGCGAACGCGAGGGCCGCCTCCTGCTGCTTGCCGTCCCGCTTGCGGCCCGTGAACCCCGGAGGCTGCAGGTCCTTGCACGCGGCGATCGCCTGCTTCCACGCCGGGCTGCTCGCGTCCAGCGTCGAGCCGTTGAGGATCCCGTCGACGGTCATCTCGCCCGAGGCGTCGGGGTCCGGGAACGCGCCGACGCCGTGGTCGCGCATGCACGCCGCGAACTGCAGGCCCTTCGCGCGGGCGGCGTCCTGGGTCCCGCCGCCGCGGCTGCCGGGGGCGGTGTCGGTCCTCGCCGGGTCGCTCGAGCAGCCGGTGGCGAGCAGCGCGGCCGTAGCAAGAGCCGCCACGAGTGGGAGTCGCCGGCGGACGGTGCTAGGTGCTGTTGCGCTGGACGTCATGCCGCCAGTCAACGCGGCGGGCCGTTGTCAGCACGTATGCGGTTCTCGATACGCCGACGACATGCCGCGGATTCCGCGGCGCCGGGTCAGCGCAGCTCGATGAGACGGTGCCCGGCGTCGACCATCTCGACGATCTGGTCGACCAAGGGGTCGAACCACTCGAGCAGCGCGCGGCGACGCGTGTTCCCGACCCTGACCCACACGACGACCGGCGCCGGATCCCGGAACAGCACCATGTCGGAGAAATCCTCGTCCTTCGTGATGAGCACCGCGTCGTGGCGTAGGGCGTAGTCCCAGAGCTCGCGGTCCGGAGCGCCGCCGCGGTCGATGTCGGTGACGTGCTCGGCGTGATGCCCCCGCGACGTGAGGAGGCGTGCCAACGCGGGCGGCAGCTGCGCGTCGACGAGGAAACGCACCCTACGACGCGGCCAGGATCGCGTGATCGGCCTGTGCCGCGGCGTACTCCAGACACGCGCCGATGTCGTCCCTCGTCAGGTACGGGTAGTCCTCGAGGATCTCCGCCTCGGACGCGCCGGCCGCGAGCAACGACAGCACGTCGGACACGCGCATGCGCGTGCCGCGCACCACCGGACGGCCGTGCGCCACAGCGGTGTCGACCGTGATGCGCACCAGACGAGACATGCGTCGAGGATAGCCGCCCGTGGACTCACCGCTGCATCCGCGGGTCGTGCGTCGGGTCGGCGTACGTCTGCGGGCAACCCCGGTCGGCGGCGTCGGGGCGCAGCTCGTAGTGCCAGGGCTCGTTGCCGTAGATCTGGCATAGGCCGAAGCGGGCGCCGTGCGCCGACAGCCACGCCGCCGCGCGGGGCGGCCCGATGTCGACGGCCTCCCCCGACACGTGCGCGGACGTGTCGGCCGTGGCCACCCAGCGAGCCGCCTCGGCCGTCGAGGCGTACTTCGCCACCGCGTCGCGCAGCAGGTGCTCCTGATAGGCCGGGGAGCGCCAGGCGCTGTCGACGACGAGCTCCAGTCCGTCGGTCGCGGCACTCGACGCCGCCCGGCGCAGGGCATCGAGGAGCGCCGGATCGAGGTTGGCGACGCCCGGGACGTCGTCGTCGAACACTGTCGTGCCGTCGGGGACGGCGCCGTCCGCCTCGCCGAGGGCACCTCCTCCGAAGGATTCGGGCGGCGCGGACTCGTAGTGCTCGGGGCGACCATCGTCGACGAGCGCCGAGAACGAGGACCCCATCGACGAGTCGGCCATCGAGTGCGAGAGCGCCTGCAGCCGGCCGCCGAGGCTCGCGACGATCGCCACCACGACGACGAGCACGGCGGCGACCCGCCCCCGGCGGACCGGGGTGCGACGGAGGGTCGTTCGTGCGGGTGCGCCGGAGCCCATGCCGGCCAGTCAACGCGGCGGGCCGTTGTCAGCACGTATGAGTTCTCGATACGCCGACGACACACCCGTGCTCGTAGCATCGGACCGATGCGGGTGCTGATCGTCGAGGACGAGCCCTACTTGGCCGACGCGATCCGCGACGGGCTGCGCCTGGAAGCGATCGCCGCCGACACCGCCGCCGACGGCGACGCCGCGCTGGCGCTCCTGAGCGTCAACGACTACGACATCGCCGTCCTGGACCGCGACGTCCCCGGGCCCACCGGGGACGAGATCGCCCAGCGGATCGTCGCCTCCGGCAGCGGCATGCCGATCCTGATGCTCACCGCCGCCGACCGGCTCGACGACAAGGCCTCCGGGTTCGGGCTCGGCGCCGACGACTACCTGACGAAGCCGTTCGAGCTCCGGGAGCTCGTGCTCCGCCTGCGCGCGCTGGACCGTCGGCGCGCCCACAACCGGCCGCCGGTGCGGGAGCTCGCGGGTCTGCGGCTGGATCCGTTCCGCCGCGAGGTCTTCCGCGACGGCCGCTACGTCGCGCTGACCCGGAAGCAGTTCGCCGTGCTCGAGGTGCTGCTCGCCGCCGAGGGCGGCGTCGTCAGCGCCGAGGAGCTGCTGGTGCGCGCGTGGGACGAGCACGCCGACCCCTTCACCAACGCGGTGCGGATCACCGTCTCCGCACTGCGCAAGCGGCTCGGCGAGCCCGGGATCATCGCCACCGTGACCGGCGTGGGCTACCGCATCGACACGCCCGTCGGCCGCGGGCCGGCCGGTGGGCCCGGCGCGGGCGCGCACGATGGCTAGGCCGCCGGACGCGCGGGAGCGCACGACGGAGCGGGCCCAGGGGCCGAGCGCCCGCCTGAAGCTCACGCTCAGCTACGCCGGGTTCCTGATGGTCGCCGGCGTCCTGCTGCTCGCGGTCGTCTGGGTGTTCCTGCTGCGGTACGTCCCCGATCCTCCGGACACCGTCCGCAACCCGCGGGGCGGACTGCTGCTGGGCGAGCGGCCACGACTCCCCCCGGGGCCCGACCGCCAGGACCTCGTGGACGCGTTCGCGCCGAAGGCCGCCGCGATGCTGGCGTTCCTGCTGCTCTTCGGGCTCGTCGGCGGGTGGATCCTCGCCGGCCGGATGCTCGCCCCGCTGACCCGCATCGGGGACGCCACGCGCCTGGCAGCGAGCGGCTCGCTCTCCCACCGGATCCGGCTCCCCGGTCGCAACGACGAGTTCCGCGAGCTCTCCGACGCCTTCGACACCATGCTCGCGCGGCTCGAGGCGCACGTCGCCGAGCAGCAGCGGTTCGCCGCCAACGCCTCCCACGAGCTGCGCACGCCGCTGGCGGTCACGCAGACCCTGCTCGACGTGGCCCGCAAGGACCCGGACCGCGACAACGGCGAGCTCGTCGACCGCCTCCACGCCGTCAACACCCGGGCGATCGACCTGACCGAGGCGCTGCTCCTGCTGAGTCGCGCCGACCAGCGGTCCTTCGCCCGGGAGCACGTCGACCTGTCCCTGATCGCGGAGGAGGCCACCGAGACGCTGCTGCCGCTCGCGGAGCAGCGCGGCGTCACGATCGAGACGTCCGGTGACGTGACCCCCACGGTCGGCTCGTACTCGCTCCTGCTGCAGCTGTGCACGAACCTGGTGCACAACGCGATCGTCCACAACACGGCCGACGGAGGCGCCGTGTGGGTCACCACCGGCGCGCAGCCCGACGGCGTGGTGCTGACGGTCGAGAACACCGGCGAGCCGCTCACGTCGCAGATGGCGTCGACGCTCGCCGAGCCGTTCCTGCGCGGCAGCGGCCGGCTGCGCTCCGAGCACGCGGGCGTCGGCCTGGGTCTCGCGATCGTCGAGCGGATCACCGAGGCCCACGACGGAACGCTCACCCTCACGCCGCGCACCGGGGGAGGGCTCCGCGTCGTGGTGTGGCTGCCCGCGGCGCCGCCGACCGCCGGCGGATGAGGCGCCGGGACCCGCGCTCCGCCGCTCGTTCGGCGCTGCGTCGCATCCGGCCCGCGACACGCCGTCACCCCCAACGGCATCGCCGCGACGCCCTGTCGCAGGCTGCCCCGACCGGCCGCCGGCGGGCCTGCCGCCGTCTACGGTGGGCGCGTGACCCCGTGGCCGCGCACCGAGCCGACCGCCGCCCACCGCGCGGCCTACGCGGACGCCCGTCCGCGGTCGTTCTGGCTCGACGAGGACCTGGGCGGCGTGACCCGGCCGGACCCCGCGCCGGCGCTCGTCGGCGAGGCGACAACGGATCTCTGCATCGTCGGCGGCGGCTTCACCGGGCTGTGGGCGGCGCTGCACGCCAAGCGCGACGACCCCGCGCGCGACGTCGTCCTGCTGGAGGGCGAGACGTGCGGCTTCGGCGGCAGCGGCCGCAACGGCGGCTTCTGCGTCGCGTCCCTGACCCACGGCCTGCACAACGGCGCGGCGCGCTTCGCCGACGAGCTCGCGACCCTCGAGCGGCTGGGACTGCAGAACCACGCGGACCTCTGCGCCGACCTCGAGCACCACGGCATCGACTGCGAGCTCGAGCACACCGGCGAGCTCGACGTCGTCCTGGACCCCGACCGCGCCGACTGGCCCGCGGAGGACGCCGAGCTGCTGCGCGCCCACGGCCACGACGTCGTCGTCCTCGACCGCGACGCCGCCCGGGAGCACCTGAACTCACCGGTCGTCCACGGCGCGCTCTGGGACCGCACCGGGGCGTCCCTCGTGCACCCCGGCAAGCTCGCCCTCGGCCTGCGCGCCGCGGTGCTCGCGGCCGGTGTCCGGGTCCACGAGCACACCGCCGTCGCCGAACTGCGCGAGACCCCGGACGGCATCGACGCGGTCTGCCCGCAGGGCCGCGTCCACGCCCGCGGCGTCGTCCTGGGCACCAACGCCTTCCGGCCGCTGGTGCGCGAGATCCGCCGCTACGTCGTGCCGGTCTACGACTACGTCCTGATGACCGAGCCGCTGACGCCCGAGCAGCGCGCGTCGATCGGCTGGGCGGGCCGGCAGGGGATGGGCGACGACCAGAACCAGTTCCACTACTTCCGCCTGACCGCCGACGATCGGATCCTCTGGGGCGGCTACGACGCGGTCTACCGCTTCGGCGGCCCGGTCGGCCCGGAGTGGGACGAGTCCGACGAGGTCTTCGCGCGGCTCTCGCAGCAGTTCTTCACCGCGTTCCCGCAGCTCGACGGCGTGCGCTTCAGCCACCGCTGGGGCGGCGCGATCGACACCTGCTCGCGCTTCTCGGTCTTCTTCGGGCAGACCCACGGCGGGCGGGTGACCTACGCGGCCGGCTACACGGGCCTCGGCGTCGCGGCGACCCGCTTCGGCGCCCGCGTCGCGCTCGACCTGCTCGACGGTCGCGACACCGAGGCGACGCGCCTGCGCTACGTCCGTGAGAAGCCCACGCCGTTCCCGCCCGAGCCGCTGCGCGCGGTCGGCATCGCCATCACCCGCAACCGCCTGGCGGCCGAGGACCGGACGGGGAAGCGCGGCCGCTGGCTGCGCACCCTGGACCGGCTCGGGCTGGGCTTCGACAGCTGAGGCCCGCATGTCCCTCGACCTCGCCCTCCTGAACGCGCGCGTCCGGACGCTCGACGACGACCGGCCGCGCGGCTCCGCCGTCGGGATCGCCGGCGGCCGGATCGTGGCGGTCGGGGACGACGCCGACGTGCGGGCGCTGGCGGGCCCGGCGACCGAGACGATGGACCTCGACGGCGCCGCGGTCGTCCCCGGCCTGGTCGACAGCCACACCCATCCGCTGAAGGGCGCGATCGACGCGCGGGGTGCCGACCTGACCGGGGCGGGCACGCTCGAGGAGGTCCGCCGCCGGCTCGCGGCGGAGGCCGCCCGGACCGCACCCGGGGCGTGGGTGATGGCGTTCGGGCTCGGCTACGACGCGTTCGGCGGCGCCGGCCGCCGCGGCGCGCTGGTCGCCGACGCCGTCGGGGGCGCGCCGGCGTTCCTGCTCTCCGACGACCTGCACACGGCGGTCGTCACGCCCCGCGCGCTGGAGATCGCGGCCGTCACCGGACCCCGCGGCTTCGCCGAGCAGTCCGAGGTCGTCGTCGACGCGGGCGGCGCGCCCACCGGGGAGCTGCGCGAGTGGGCGGCGATGGACCTCGTCCGCGACGCGATGCCGACGCTCACCGACGCCGACCGCGACGCCCTCTACGCCGCCCAGCTGCGGCGCTTCGCGGCGCTCGGGCTGACCGGCACCCACGCGATGGACGGCGACCTCGACAAGCACGCCGCCCTGGCCCGCCTCGAGGCGGCCGGCGACCTCGTCACCCGGATCGTCGCGCCGTTCTGGATCACGCCCGAGACCCCGCGCGAGCGCTGGGCCGAGCTCGCCGGGCACCACGGCGACCACGGCCGCCGCTGGCGGGGCGGCGTCGCGAAGTTCTTCATCGACGGCGTGATCGACGCCGGCACCGGCTGGCTCGTCGAGCCGGACGTGAACGGCGACGGGACCCTGCCGTTCTGGCCCGACCCCGCCCGCTACCGCGAGGCGGTGGCGTTCTTCGCCGGCCACGGCTTCCAGTGCGTCACCCACGCCTGCGGCGACCGGGCCGTCCGCGAGGCGCTGGACGCCTACCGGGGCACCGGTGCCGTCGGGGTCCCGGCGCACCCGTCCCTCGACGCGGGCCCCACGGCGCCGCGCGTCCAGCACCGCGTCGAGCACGTCGAGACGATCCAGCCCGAGGACCTGCCGCGCTTCGCCGCCGAGGGCGTCACCGCGTCGATGCAGACGCAGCACATGATGGACCTGGCCCCCGACCGCTCCGACAACTGGTCACGACGCCTGGGCGACGACCGCTGCGACCGGGCCTTCCTCACGCGCGACCTCTGGGAGTCGGGCGCGCTCGTCGCCCTCGGGTCGGACTGGCCCGTCGCCCGGCTCGACCCGCGCGAGGGGATGGCGAGCGCCCGGATGCGCCGCGCGCCACAGGACCCCTCCCGCGCCCCGTACGACGACCAGGCGATCACCGGTCTGCAGGCGCTGGTCGGCTACACCCTGAACGCGGCGCGCGCGGTCGGCGAGGACCACCGCCGCGGCAGGATCCGGGTGGGCTTCGACGCCGACCTGACGGTCCTCGCGGACGACCCGGTGGAGACGCCGGCTGCGGATCTGCCGGCGCTGCCGGTGGTGCTGACGGTGGTCGACGGCGAGGTCGTGCACCGGGCGACGTGACCCGGTGCCCGGACCCGGCCCGGACCCGGCCCGGTCCGCGCCGCGACACGCGCGGGGCGGAGCCTGCAGTCACGGCATCGCCTGCCCACGCGACTCTCCGTCCCCACCCCGCCGATCCCCACGCGACGCTCTGTCGCCCTGCTCCGGCAAGCCTCCGACGTCCTGCCCGTCGCACCGTCGGCGCCGCCCGCGAGAGCCTGCCGACAACGTCCAGAGCAGCGGCCCGAGGTTCATCCGCGTGGCCAGTGGTGGCACGCCGAACCTCGGACATGCTCTTCCGGATCCGCTCCATCGACCGGCCCCGCGCCGAGGAGGTCCCATGACGACGGTCCCCGAGAGCACCGAGACGCCGGCGGCGAGCGCCGAGGTCGAGGAGCGCGACATCTCTCTCGAGCACGTCCACAAGCGCTACGGCGACCAGGTCGTGATCGGCGACCTTTCCCTCGTGATCGAGCAGGGGAGGTTCTACGCGCTGCTCGGACCGTCGGGCTGCGGCAAGACGACGACGCTGCGAATGATCGGCGGCTTCGAGCTGCCGACCAGCGGCTCGGTCTCGCTCGCCGGGCGGGACGTCACGCAGCTGCCGCCGCACAAGCGCGAGGTCAACACCGTCTTCCAGTCCTACGCGCTGTTCCCGCACCTCACGGTCGAGAAGAACATCGCGTTCGGGCTCGAGCGCCGCAAGGTGAGCAAGCACGAGACGAAGCAGCGCGTCGCCGAGATGCTCGAGACCGTCCAGCTCTCGCACCTCGCCAAACGCAAGCCCGGCCAGCTCTCCGGCGGCCAGGCGCAGCGCGTCGCGCTCGCCCGCGCGCTGGTCAACAAGCCGCGCGCGCTGCTCCTCGACGAGCCGCTCGGCGCCCTGGACCTGCGCCTGCGCCGCCAGCTGCAGGACCAGCTCAAGCAGATCCAGCGCGACATCGGCATCACCTTCGTGCACGTCACGCACGACCAGGAGGAGGCCATGTCGATGGCCGACACCATCGCGGTGATGAACGGCGGGGCGATCGAGCAGGCCGGCTCGGCAGAGGACCTCTACGAGCGCCCCGAGACGTCGTTCGTCGCGAACTTCCTCGGCACCTCGAACCTCATCGACGTCACGCCGAAGGCGGGGGGCACGGGCGCCGACGGGTTCAGCATCGGCATCACCCTCGACGGCGAGCCCGTCCGCTACCTCACCCATCGCGCCGAGGGCTACGCCGGCGCGATCCGGATCGGGGTCCGGCCCGAGAAGGTCCGCCTGTACGCCATGGACCAGACCCCCGGCGACGCCGAGAACGTCATCCGCGGCAAGGTCGTGCAGTCGACCTTCCTCGGCGTGACGCTGCAGTACCTCGTCCGCACGCCCGGCGGGCTGGAGCTCAACGTCATCGAGCCGAACCTCGTCGGCAACTCCAAGGGCACGTTCGGCGCCGGCCAGGACGTGCAGGTCGCGTGGGACGCCGAGCAGACCTTCGTCGTGGAAGGCGAGCCCGCCGGTGCGTGAGGACGACGCCCGCGCGCAGAGCGCGCTGGAGCGGGCGCTCGACGAGCAGGTCCTCAGCGGTCGGTCCTCCCGCCGCCGCTTCGTCGGCCGCACCGCGGGCGCCGCGCTGATGGCCGGCGGCCTCGCGTCGGTGCTCTCCGCCTGCGGGATCTCGGGCACCGCGCAGGAGAACGTCGCCGAGCTCGAGAAGGCCGCCGCGACCGTCCGTCACCCGAAGGTCCCGATCGGCGACTGGACGTTCTCCAACTGGCCGCTCTACATGGACAAGAGCGTGCTGAAGACCTTCGACAAGCGCTACGGCGGCAAGGTCAAGTACGTCGAGGACATCAACGACAACAACGACTTCTTCGGCAAGGTCCGCCAGCAGCTGACGCAGGACCAGCCGATCGGCCGCGACATCGTCGTGCTCACCGACCCGATGGCCGCCCGCTGGGTGCGCTCCGGGTTCGTCACGCCGTTCGACCCGCGCAACGTCCCCAACCGCAAGAACCTCGTCGAGAACCTGCGGACGATCAAGTACGACCCCAAGCGCCAGTTCACGCTGCCGTTCCAGTCCGGGGCGATCGGCATCGGCTACGACATCAAGGCGACCGGGCGCGAGCTGAAGAGCATCAAGGAGTTCTTCAACCCCGAGTTCAAGGGCAAGTGCACGATGCTCTCGGAGCCCTACGACTCCGCCTCGAGCGTCCTGATCATGCAGGGCAAGGACCCCGCGACCGCGTCGATCGACGACATGCTCGGCGCCATCGACTTCATCGAGAAGGCGGCCGGCAAGGGCCAGTTCCGGCGCTTCACCGGCAACGACTACACGACCGACCTCACGAAGGGCAACGTCGAGCTCGTGCTCGCCTACTCGGGCGACATGGTCCAGCTGCAGGCCGACAACCCGAACCTGCGCTTCGCGTACCCGGAGGAGGGCGCGGTGACCTTCACCGACAACCTGATGCTGCCGGCCAACGTCGCGCACCCGTACGCCGCGGAGACGATGTTCAACTTCCTCTACGAGCCGGACATCGCCGCCAAGCTCTGCGCCTACATCAACTACATCAGCCCGGTCGAGGGCATCCGGCCGATCCTCGAGAAGAGCGATCCCGACATCGCGTCCAACGAGCTGATCTTCCCGACGGACGAGATCCGGGGGCGGCTGAAGGTCTACCCGTCGCTCTCCACCCGCGAGGAGCAGCAGATGTACGAAGCCATGTCGAAGGTCACGGGGGCCTGATCGTGTCGCTCTCCCGCCGCCGCAAGCTCCTGCCCTGGTGGTTCGCGCTGCCAGGTCTGCTCTGGCTCGCCGTCTTCTTCGCGATCCCGATTCTCAACCAGGTCAGCGTGTCGCTGATGAGCGGCGATCCCGAGGTCGGCTTCAAGCTCACGTGGAGCTTCTCGACCTACTGGGACGCGATCCGCGACTACCACGCGCAGTTCACGCGCTCGATCGGCTACGCGGGCGCCGCGACGATCATCGACCTGATCATCGCCTTCCCGCTGGCGTACTTCATCGCCTACAAGGCCGGGCGCTTCAAGGGCCTCTGGCTGCTGCTCGTGATCCTGCCGTTCTTCGTCTCGCAGGTCATGCGCACCGCGTCGTGGCAGCTGATCCTCAACGACGACGGGTGGCTCGTGGCCCGCATGCAGGACGTCGGCATCGTCTCCGGCGACGGCCGCTTCCTCGCCACCGGCAAGGCCGTGATCTTCGGCATCTCGTACAACTTCCTGCCGTTCATGGTCCTGCCGCTCTACGCGACGCTGGACCGCATCGACCGGCGGTTGATCGAGGCCGCGTCGGACCTCTACTGCAGCCGCTGGGTCGCGTTCCGCAAGGTGACGGTGCCGCTCGCGGTGCCGGGCATCTTCGCCGGCTCGCTGCTCGTGTTCATCCCCGCGTGCGGCGACTACATCAACTCGTCGATCCTGGGCTCCTCGAACACGACGATGATCGGCAACGTCATCCAGTCGAAGTTCCTCAACGTGCTCGACTACCCGACGGCGGCCGCGCTCTCGTTCCTGTTGATGGGCGTGATCCTCATCGGCATCGCCATATACGGACGCGTGCTCGGCACCAAGAACCTGACGGAACTGGCGGGCTGAGCGATGGCGACGACGCAGGCCCTCCCGTCCGAGCCCGTCTCGGCCCCCACCGCGGCGCCCCCGGGCCCGCGCAACGACCGCGAGCAGGGTCGCGGCCGCAAGTGGCTCCTCGGCGTCTGGTCGACGCTGGCGATCCTCTTCCTGGTCGCGCCGATCCTGTTCATGATCGTCTTCTCGTTCAACGACAACAAGGGACGCTTCAACTTCGAGTGGAAGGGCTTCACGCTCAAGCACTGGGCCCATCCGTTCGCGGACCCGGACCTCGCCAAGGCGCTCGAGAACTCCCTCCTGATCGCCGTCTTGGCGACGACGATCGCGACGATGATGGGCACGCTGCTCGCGGTCGCGCTGGTGCGCCACCGCTTCCGGGGCCGCGCCGCCGCCGACTTCTTCGTCTTCCTGCCGATGGCCTCGCCCGAGGTCGTCATGGGCGCCTCGCTGCTGGCGATGTTCCTCGTGCTCGGTATCGGCACGGGCTTCGGCACGATCCTCGTCGCGCACATCATGTTCTCGATCTCCTACGTCGTCGTGACCGTGAAGTCGCGGCTGGAAGGGATGGACCCGCACGTCGAGGAGGCCGCCAAGGACCTCGGCGCGGGGGAGGTCACGACGTTCTTCCGCGTGACCCTGCCGATGATCGCCCCGGGCGTCGCCGCGGCGGCCGTGCTGGCCTTCGCGCTGTCGATCGACGACTACATCGTCACGAGCTTCAACGCCGGCCAGACGCAGACGTTCCCGCTGTTCATCTTCGGCGCCACCCGCCAGGGCGTCCCGCCGCAGGTGAACGTGCTCTCGACGATGTTGCTGATCCTCGTCCTCGGGCTGATGCTCGTGAACGTCCTGGTGCAGAAGCGCCTCGCGGTCCGCGACAAGGCGCGGCGGGGGGCGTAGTACCCCCGTTCGTCCGGGCGTCCCACTGCCGCGCGGCCCGTCGGACAGACCGAAAGCCCTGCGTTTGGCCCGGGTGGACACCACCGTCCATCCGGGCGAACGCCGTGCCGCGGACCTCGTACATCGGGAGTCCCTGCGGCCGGCGGGCCGCCGTGATGCTCCGGGTGTGACCGACCGACCGCCCCGCATCGTCGCTCTCGGAGGAGGCGGATTCTCCATGGAGCCGAAGAACCCGCTGATGGACGACTACGTGCTGGAGTTGTCCGGCGCGGAGCGGCCGCGCATCTGCTTCCTGCCGACGGCGTCGGGGGACGCGGACCACTACGTCGTCCGCTTCTACCGCCGCTTCGGCGCGGGCCGCAGCGAGCCGTCGCACGTGTCGCTCTTCCGGCGCGACACGAGCGCCGGGTCCGTCGAGGGGAACCTCGAGTCGCACCTGCTCTCGCAGGACGTCATCTACGTCGGCGGCGGCTCGCTGAAGAGCCTGCTGGGCGCCTGGCGCGCCCACGGCCTCGACCGCACCCTGCGGCGCGCCTGGAAGAAGGGCGTCGTGCTCTGCGGCCTGTCCGCCGGGTCGCTCTGCTGGTTCCAGGACTCGGTGACCGCGTTCCACGGTCCGAGCGAGCGGGTCAAGGGCCTCGGCCTCCTGCCGTACAGCAACTGCGTGCACTACGACGGCGAGCCCGAGCGCCGCGCCGCGTACCGCGAGATGGTCGGCGGCGGGCTCCGCGCCGGCTACGGGGTCGAGGACGGCGCCGCGCTGAGCTTCGTCGGCACCGAGCTCTCGGAGGTCGTCACGTCGAGGCCCGACGCGACCGCCTACGACGTCGCCGTCGGCGCCCACGGCCAGGTGCACGAGCGTCGCCTGCAGGCCCGCTACCTCGGCGAGACCGGGGTCGGGTCCCGGGAGCGCGTGGACGAACCCTCGCAACTGCGGGCGGCCCCGGACCCCGCGCCGGCCGCCGCCGACGTGCTGGCCCCCCGCTCGACCGTGGACGGGGCCGTGGCCGCGTGACCGCCGCGCCGGTCTTCTGCATGGGGGGTGGGGGCTTCACCATGGAGCCCGGGCGCCCCGAGCTGGACGCCTACATCCTGTCCCTGGCCCCCGTCACGCGGCCGCGGATCCTCTTCCTGCCGACGGCGAGCGGCGACCCGCAGGACCAGATCCTGCGCTTCGGCCGCGTCTTCGGCTCGTGGCCCTGCCGGCCGCGGATCCTCTCGCTGTTCCACCTCGACGAGCTCGAGGAGCCGCTCGAGCACCTGATCCTGAGCCAGGACATCGTCTACGTCGGCGGCGGCTCGATGCGCAACCTGCTCGCGCTCTGGCGCGCGCACAACGTCGCCGAGCTCCTGCTCGAGGCCAACCGCCGCGGCACCGTCCTCGCCGGCCTGTCCGCCGGCGCGATGTGCTGGATGCAAGGCGGCGTCTCGAAGTCCTCCGGCAAGCCCGAGCCGATCGACGGCCTCGGCCTGATCCCGGGCTCCCTCAGCGTCCACGCGCGCCAGCAGCCGGAACGCGGCGTCGTCTACCGCGAGGCCGTGCGCTCCGGGCGCCTGCCCGACGGCTGGACGGCCGACGACTTCGCGGGCCTGCTCTTCGTCGACGGCCAGCTGGAGGAGGCCGTCGCGTGCCGCCCCGACGCCGACGTCATCCAGATCCAGCGCCGCCGCGACGGCCGCCTGGTCGAGACCCCGGTGCCGGCCGCCCGCGGGCTCTCGCTGCCGTTCTTCCCCGAGATGACGCAGGAGCAGGTCGCCCGCGTCGTCGAGGACCTCACCGTGGTCCTCGCGCCC
>NZ_JBFAPC010000075.1:0-27292 GCF_040675535.1 Patulibacter sp. NPDC049589
GTCGCGGCCGGCGCCCCGGCCCCCCTCGCGGTCGCCCTGGCGGCCGGCGCGCTGCTGGCGGTCAACCCGCTCGCGCACTGGTTCTCGCAGGAGGCCCGCAGCTACGCGCTGTTCATCCTGCTGAGCGCCACCGCGTGGGTCGTGCTGCTGTCCGCGGCCGAACGGGCGACGCCGCGCCGGCTCTGGGTCTGGGGGCTCGTCGCGGCCGCAGCCGCGTGGACGCACTACTTCGGCGGCCTGCTGTTCGTCGTCGGCTGGGCGACGCTCGCGCTCGTGGCGGTCGCGGGGGCCCGTGGCGGCCGGCTGCGGGCGCTCCGGCCGCTCGCGCTCCCGGCGGTCGTGTCCGGCGTGGCGGTCGCCGCGCTGGCGCCGATCGCACGCAACCAGCAGTCGACCGACATGTACCAGGCGATCTCGCAGGTCAAGGGCCTGCCGGCGCGCATCGTCGAGCTGCCCAAGCAGTTCGCCGTCGGCTACAACGCCCCCGCCGAGTACGTCGTGGGCGCGGTCCTCATGGTCGTCCTGGTCGTCCTCGTGCTCGCCGCGGCGTGGCCGCGCGACGGCCGGCCGACGCGCGCGACCGCGCTGCTCGGCCTGGTCGCGGTCGTCTGGGTCCTCCCCCTGCTCGCGCTCGCCGGGGGCTTCGACGTCGTCCTCACGCGCAACTTCGTCCTGCTGGTCCCGCCGCTGACCGTCCTGGCGGCGCTCGGCGCGTGGCGGCTCGGCCGCCGGGCCTGGATCGCCCTCGGGGCGGTCGCCGTCGTCCAGGTCGCCACGATCGTCATCGTCGCCCTGACGCCGGTCTACCAGCGCGAGGACTGGCGGGGCCTGATCCGCGCGGCAACGGACGGGATCGCGCGCCCGGAGGCCGTCTTCATCGGCGCCTACCAGGAGCCCGCGGCGACGTACTACGCGCCGACGCTGCGGCCGCTGCCCGCGACGCCGCTGGTCGTCCGGTCGGTCGCGCTCGTGGACCGCCTCGACCCCGGCAAGGCGATGACGCGGATCCCCGTCCCGCCGCCGCCCCCGGGCTTCACGCTCGCCCACGCCGAGCAGCGCGACCAGTGGCACGTCTTCGTCTGGACCGCCCCGGTCCCGACGGCGGTGGACCCGGCGCTGGTCGCCGCGTGGCAGACGACGCCCCCGCGCACGTCGCTGCTGCGGCCGTAGGAGCTCGGCCGCGACCGTCGCGGTCGCGCCCCCGGAGCCCGGCCCGCCGGCCGGGACCCCGCGGGCTCAGTCCTCGTCGCCGCCCAGCGGGCCGCGCCGCCGGCGCTGCACGAGCACGAGCGCGAGGGCCGCGGCGATGACGACGACGGCGCTCGGGACGACCCAGTCGGGCGTCCCGCCGTCGTCGCCGGACACGTCCTCGATCGGGGACGCCGTGGCGTCGTCGTCGTTCGTCGCGGCGTCGGAGCCGGTGGTCGTGCCGGTCTCGTCCGTGGTCGTCGCGGGGGTGGTCCCGGTCGCGGTGTCGGGCGCCGTGCCGCCGGAGGCGGGGGTGTCGTCCGTCGTCGTGCCGGGCTCGCCCTCGTCGGCGCCCGTCGCGCCGCCGCCCGGCGTCGACGCCGGGTCGGGGCCGGGCGGGTTGGCCTCGGCGTTGCTCACGCGCAGGCGCTTGCCGGTGCTGAGGTCGAGGATCGCCGAGATGTCCCAGTCCCGCCAGGCGCCGCGGCCGGCGGTGGGGACGTCGGTGTGGGCGATGCCGGCGTCGTCGCGGGTGGTCGTCGCCTTGAAGGTCTTCCCGCCCGAGGGCCGGATCCAGTAGGTCACGGTGGCGCCCTTGCCGGTGCCGGCGCCCTCGATCGTGGTCGAGAGGTCGACGGCCTCCTCGCCGGCGCTCGTGGTCGTGACCTCCGCCTGCGTGAGGATCGAGACGCCACCGGACCCGCCCTCGGCGATCTTCGTGCCCCCGTGCGCGCCGGCCGGCGCGGCGGCGCCGAGCGCGGCCAGGCCACTCAGGGCGACGACGAGGAGCGGGCGGACGGCCGCGGAGCGCATGGCCGCATGCTGACACGCGCCGCCCCGTCGGGACGCGGTGCGAGGGGCCGGCCGCACGCCGACCCGGACCCGGTCGTGCCGTGCGTCGGGACGCGGGGTCCGCGGCCCGGGCCCGGGGCTCAGTCCTGGCGCTCGGCGTCCCGGGCCGCGCGCCGGCGTCCGAGGAGGATCAGGCCGACGGCGGCGATGACGATCAGCGGCACGCTGACGAGGGACCACAGGGGCGCGCCGTCGCTCTTGCCCGAGACGTCGGTGATCCCGGCGTCGCTCGCCGGCGCCGCGGTCGTGGTGCTCCCGGTCGCCGTCGCGTCCGGCGCCGCGGTCGACCCGGAGACCGACGATGCCGCCGGGTCGGGCCCGGGCGGGTTGGCCTCGGCGTTGCTCACCCGGATCCGGATCCCGGTGGACGTCGCGAGGATCGCGGACACGTCCCAGTCGCGCCACGCGCCGCGGCCGGCGGTCGGGACGTCGGTGTGGGCGATCCCGGCCTCGTCGCGGGTCGTCGTCGCCCGGAAGGTCTTCCCGCCCGCCGGCCGGATCCAGTAGGTGACCGTCGCCCCGTTGCCCGTCCCGCGGCCCTCGATCGTGGTCGACAGGTCGACGGCGGGCTTCCCGCCGTCCGTCGTGGCGTCTTCCGCCTGCACCAGGACGCTGACGCCGCGACCGGAGCCCTTGGCGATGGTCGTGCCCCCGTGCGCGCCGGCCGGGACGGCGGCTCCGAGGGCGGCGATCGCGGTCAGGGACAGGACGAGGAGCGGGCGGACGGGCGCGGTGCGCATCGCCGCATGCTGGCAGGCCGCGGCCGGCGGCCGCCCGATCGGGTGATCACGGGGTACGCCATCCGGGTGGTGGACGGGCGGCCCGGGGGTCCCCGCACGGCACCGGGAGGTCACACGGGGATAGCATCCGCTGCCTCATGAGCCAGCGTCTGCACTCGCCCGAGACGTTCGAGGACAAGCTCGAGCTGCTCCGCGACCTCCGAACCCAGGCGATCCACTCCGCGTCGGAGGCGGCGGTCGAGAAGCAGCACGCCAAGGGCAAGTACACGGCGCGCGAGCGGATCGAGAAGCTCCTCGACGAGGGGTCCTTCCAGGAGCTCGACACGTTCGTCCGTCACCGCACGTACGACTTCGAGATGCAGAAGGAGCGGTCCTGGGGCGACGCCGTCGTCACCGGGCACGGCACGATCGACGGCCGCCCGGTCGCGATCTTCTCGCAGGACTTCACCGTCTTCGGCGGCTCGCTCGGCGAGGTCATGAGCGAGAAGATGTGCAAGGTCATGGACCTCGCGGCGAAGATCGGCTGCCCGGTCATCGGCATCAACGACTCCGGCGGCGCGCGGATCCAGGAGGGCGTGGTCGCCCTCGGCGGCTACGGCGACGTCTTCCAGCGCAACGTCGACTCCTCCGGCGTGATCCCGCAGATCTCGCTGATCATGGGGCCGTGTGCCGGCGGCGCCGTCTACTCGCCGGCGATCACCGACTTCATCGGGATGGTCAAGGAGACCTCCCACATGTTCATCACCGGCCCCGACGTCATCAAGACGGTCACCGGTGAAGAGGTCGGGATGGAGGAGCTCGGCGGCGCGATGAGCCACAACACCAAGTCCGGTGTGGCGCACTTCGCGTTCGACGACGAGGACCACGCGCTGGAGGAGACGCGCTTCCTGCTCTCGTTCCTCCCGCAGAACAACCTCGAGACCACGCCGGTCGTCCCGACGGACGACCCGTGGGACCGCGAGGAGCTCGCGCTCAACGACGCCGTCCCGGCGAACCCCAACAAGCCGTACGACATGCGCGAGGTCATCCAGCTCGTCACGGACGACGGCGAGTTCTTCGAGGTGCAGGAGCACTTCGCGAGGAACATCCTCATCGGGTTCTCCCGCATCGAGGGCCACGCGGTCGGCATCGTCGGCAACCAGCCCAACCAGATGGCCGGCGTGCTGGACATCGCGGCGTCCGAGAAGGCCGCGCGCTTCATCCGCACCTGCGACGCGTTCAACATCCCGCTGATCACGTTCTGCGACGTCCCGGGCTTCCTCCCGGGCACCTCGCAGGAGTGGGGCGGCATCATCCGCCACGGCGCGAAGATGCTCTACGCGTACGCCGAGGCGACGGTCCCGAAGGTCACGATCATCACCCGCAAGGCCTACGGCGGCGCGTACGACGTGATGGCCTCCAAGCACCTCGGCTCGGACTTCAACTTCGCCTGGCCCCAGGCCGAGGTCGCGGTCATGGGCGCCGAGGGCGCGGTCAACATCATCTACCGCCGCGACATCGCCGGCTCGCCGACGCCGGACGAGCGCCGCAAGGTGCTGATGGACGACTACAAGGCGCGCTTCGCGAACCCCTACGTCGCCGCCGAGCGCGGGTACATCGACAACGTGATCGAGCCGTCCGCCACGCGCGTCCGCGTCGCGAGCGCCCTGCGCGTCCTGCGCTCCAAGCGGGTCGCCCAGCCCAAGCGCAAGCACGGCAACATCCCGCTGTAGGCCGCGCGCCTCCCTCGCGGGGAGGCGGCGGGACGAGGACCGACGGCCCGGGCGACCCCCGGGCCGTCGTCGTTCCGCGGGCCTCCCCGGCACGCGGGCCGACCTGCGAACTCTCACGATTCCTCCGCCGGGGTCGTGTAGCGTGTAGGTCGCTCTGCCGCCGCTCCCCCCGGAGGCCCACGTGACCCGCTCCCCCGCGGTCGATCTCCCCGTCCCTCTCGCTCCCCGCGCCGCCCGCCGATCACGGTCCGCCCTGGCCTGCGCGGGCCTCGCGATCGTCGCCGCGCTGGCGACGGCCGGCCCGGCCGCCGCATCCTCGATCGTCTACCAGTGCGGTCCCGGCGTCTGCGCGGTGGACCCGGACACGTCGGACGCGCCACGGACCCTGACCACCGCGGGGTCGGTCGCGGGGGTCACCGCCGATGGGGCGACGGCGGCCTGGGTCGCGGGCGGGCAGCTCGTCGAGCGTCCGATCGCCGCCGGCGGCCGGACCGCGACGCTGTTCTCGGGCGAGATCTACGACTTCCCGCGGATCTCCCCCGACGGCACCCAGGCCCTCTGGAGCTTCTTCCTCGCCGGGACCGGCTGGTTCACGTACCTCGCGCCCGGGACGGGGACGAGCTACCCGCCGGCGGTCGCCTCCTCGACCTACCAGACGACCCACGGCTGGATGGGCTCGAGCGTGCTCCTCGCCCGCCGCGGCTACGGGTCGAACCTGCCGCGGATCTGCGCGGAGACGGTCGGGGGGCCGGGCTGCGACACGCTGCTGGCCACCGAGCCCGACGCGTCCACCCAGGTGTCGTTCCCCAGCGGCAGTCGCGACGGCGCGTTGGTCGTCGCCGTGCGCGGGCCGGAGTCCAGCGGCGTCGGCGTCCCGGTGCAGGGGCGGATCTCGATCTACTCGACGAGCACCCACACCCGCACGCGCGACCTGACGACGGGGACGACCGACGCCCACCCGGCGTTCTCCTACGAGGGCGACCGCGTGACGTTCGAGCGGGCGGGCACGATCTACGTCGTCCCGCTCTCGACCGGCGTCCCGCGGGCGGTCGCCACCGGGAGCATGCCGTTCTGGGGCGGGCCGCAGACCGTCGCGGCGCCGCCGGGGGGCCCGGGCGGGCCCGGGGCGCCGACGACCCCCACGACCCCGACCACGCCGACGACCCCGGCTCCGGGCGGCGCGGGGCCGGGAGGGGGCGCGGCCGGCGGCGGATCCTCCGGTCCAGGGACGACGACCGCGCCCGGCGCCCGGCTCGCCTCCACGTCCCTGCGCTACCGCCGGCGCGCCGTCGTGCTGCGGATCCGCTGCACGGCCCGGACGACCTGCAGCGGCGTGGTGCGGATCGCGAAGGGGCGCACGACGCTCGGCAGCCGCAGCTACCGCGTGCGGCCCGGGCGCACCGCCGCCGTCACGCTGAAGCCGACCGCCCGCGGCCGCCGGGCCATCGCCGCGGCGCGGACCCACCGGGTGGTCGTCCGGCTGACGCCCCGCGCGGGCAGCCCGCGGTCGACGACGCTCACGCTCCGTCGCTGAGCATGGGCCGGGGACGGCCCGGCCGCACGAGCGTCGCTGTTCGCCGGCCACGGGGCCCGGGCATCGTGCGACCGCGTGCACGCGGTGCGGTCCCGCATGAGATGGTTGATTCCGCGAGATCGTGGAATCAATCATCTAGGGTGAAAAGGTGAACTCCACGTCTGCCGCCCGCCGCCCCGATCGCGCCGGTCCCGTCGGGCACGGCGCGCGGTCCGCGGCCCCGCACCGGCCCGCGGCCGCCGGGCTCGTCGCGTCGGCCGGCGCAGCGGGGGCCGCCCTGCTGCTGGCGTTGCCGGCGACCGCCCCGGCCGCACCGCGCGGCGTCTTCGCGCAGCCCGTCAACACGCCCCACGCGGTGCGCCTCACGTGGGAGCGGCCGTCGGGGGGCGGGGTCACCGCGACGCGCATCGAGGGCCGCGACCTGGGTGCGCGATCACGGCGCTGGCGGGCCGTCCGGACGGTCCGCGCCAACACGGCGAGGATCACCGGCCTGAAGGCGGGGCACCGGTATCGCTTCCGGATCCGCTTCCGCACGACCGGGCGGTCCTTCGGCGCGCCCGGGCCGTCGGTGATCGTCCGGGCGCTCGGGCGGGTCCCGTCCGTCGTCACGGGCCTCGAGGCGTCGCCGGCCGGCACGGCGGCAGGCCTGGCTTGGGCGGCCGCCCCCGGAGCGACCCGCTACCGCGTCGAGCGCGTGGACGTGCTGAGCGGCACCGTCGAGCGCCTCGACGCTCCGTCGTCGGCCCGGACGCTCACCGACACGCCGCCGGCGCGGCTGGCGGGCCGCTGGCTGCGCTACCGCGTCATCGCGATGGACGGCGGCGCGGAGGCGGCGCCGTCCGCGCCCGTCGAGGTTCGCGCCCCCGGGTTCCCCGGCTACACCGCGTACTACGCGCTCGGCGACTCCTACGCCGCGGGCACCGGCCTCGGCCAGCCCTACGACGACCAGCCCTGCCGCCGCAACGGCCGCATGTGGGCCGCGCTGCTCCCGCGGGACCTCGTCCCGGTCCCGCAGTTCATCGCCTGCAGCGGCGCGACGACGACGAACGTGCGCTTGTCGAGCGACGGCGGGGTCGCGCAGGTGCCGGACATCGGCGGCACCCAGCTGGACCGCGTCCTCGGCGGGCTGCGTGCGACCCCCGGCCCGGCGCTGATCACGCTGAGCATCGGCGGCAACGACGCGCGCTTCGTGCCCCAGTTCACGCGCTGCGTGACGGGCGACTGCACGGGCGACGCGGCGACGGAGACCGCGCTGATCCGCGGGACGGTGCGCCGGAGCCTCGACGCGACGTTCGCGCAGATCCGCCGGATCGCGCCCGGGGCGGACGTCCTCGTCGCCGGCTACCCGCGGCTGTTCTCCGAGGGCGCCCTGCCCGTCGACGCGGTCTTCGCCCTGACGCTGACGCAGGCGGAGCGGCGCCTCGCCAACGTGTGGGCGACCCAGGTCGACGAGGAGGTCGCCGCGAGCGCGCGGGCCAACGGCCTGCACCCGGTGACCGACGAGGTGCTCCAGTCGTTCGCCGGTCACGGCGCCGGGAGCGCGGCGCCGTGGATCAACACGGTCCAGGTCGCCGACGCCGGGACGCCGATCGGCCTCGCGCCCGACGTGCCCGCCACGTCCTCGATCCACCCGAACGCGTCCGGCAACCAGGCGTACGCCGACGTGATGACGCAGGCGCTGCGGGCGTACGCCGCGCACGTCCAGGTGCGCTGAGCGCGGCCCGCGAACGCGTAAAGACGTGAATCTTGACCTTGTTTTGAACATTTCACGGCCCCGGGGCGCTACGCTCCGCCGGACAGCGCCTCGCGCGTCTTCCGACGACCCAGCGACCCCGGAGCCCCCATGACCGACGAGCAGCCCCAGTACCACCCCGAGACGATCGCGCTGCACGGCGGCCAGGAGCCGGACGCCGCCACGGGCGCCCGCGCGGTGCCGATCTACCAGACGACGTCGTACGTCTTCGACGACGTCCAGCACGGCGCCGACCTCTTCGCGCTGAAGACGCCGGGCAACATCTACACCCGGATCATGAACCCGACCTGGGACGTGCTCGAGCAGCGGCTCGCGCAGCTCGAGGGCGGCCCCGCGGCGCTCGTCACGGCGTCCGGCCAGGCCGCCGTCACCTACGCGGTGCTGAACATCGCGAACGCCGGCGACAACATCATCTCCGTGTCCCAGCTCTACGGCGGGACGTACAACCTCTTCGCGCACACGCTGCCGCAGTACGGCATCGAGGTCCGCTTCGCCGACGCCGACGACCCGGACGCCGTCGCCCGACTGGCCGACGACCGCACGAAGCTCGTCTTCGGCGAGACGATCGGCAACCCGCGCCTGAACGTCCTCGACATCCCGCGCTGGTCCGAGGCCGCCCACGCCGCCGGCCTGCCGCTGATCGTCGACAACACGGTGCCGACGCCCGTCGGCGCGCGCCTCTTCGAGCAGGGCGCGGACATCGCCGTCCACTCGCTGACCAAGTTCCTGGGCGGGCACGGCACCTCGATCGGCGGCGCGATCGTCGACAGCGGCAACTTCGACTGGTCGGCCCAGCCGGAGCGCTTCCCGGGCCTCACGCAGCCCGACCCCTCATACCACGGCGTCGTCTGGACGGAGGCCGCCGGGCCGATCGCCTACGTCCTGCGCGCCCGGACCGTCCTGCTGCGCAACACCGGCGCCGCGCTCTCGCCGTTCAACGCGTTCCTGATCCTCCAGGGCGTCGAGACGCTGACGCTGCGGATCGAGCGCCACAACCAGAACGCGCTCGCGGTCGCCAAGCACCTGGAGGCCCACGACGGCGTCGAGTGGGTCAACCACCCGGGCCTCGAGGGCAACAAGTACCACGAGGTGGCAGGGCGGGTCCTGCGCGGCGGCGGGGGCGCGCTCGTGTCCTTCGGCGTGAAGGGCGGGTTCGAGGCGGGCCGCACGTTCATCGAGTCGCTGAGCCTGTTCTCGCACCTGGCGAACATCGGCGACGCGAAGTCCCTGGCGATCCACAACGCGTCGACGACGCACTCGCAGCTGAGCGAGGAGGAGCTCGCCGCGGCCGGGGTCACGCCGGACGCCGTGCGCCTGTCGGTGGGCATCGAGCACATCGACGACCTGCTGGCCGACCTCGACCAGGCGCTCGCCAAGGCGCGCGCCCACGCCGGGGCCGCCGCGTGAACGGCGGGCGGTGACCCACGGCACGATCACCGGGGCCGACGGCCGCGACGGCTTCGCCCGCGACCTCGGCCCCGGCCTGGGCGAGACCGTCACCCGGACGGTCGTGCTGTTCACCGAGGAGCACCCGCTCGTCCTCGACAACGGGGCCCGGCTGGCGCCGGTCGAGGTCGCGTACGAGACGTACGGCACCCTCGACGCGTCGGGGACCAACGCCGTCGTCCTCTGCCACGCGCTGACGGGCGACGCGCACGCCGCCGGCCACCACGGCGACCCGGAGCGCCGCGGCTGGTGGGACGCGCTGGTCGGCCCCGGCCGGACGGTCGACACGGACCGGTCGTTCGTCGTCTGCGCCAACCTCCTCGGCGGCTGCCGCGGCACCACCGGCCCGAGCTCGCCGGACCCGGCGACCGGCGAGGCGTACGGCCTGGACTTCCCGGCCTTCACCGTGGCGGACCTCGTCCGCGTGCAGCGCGCCCTCGTGCGGCACCTCGGGGTGCGGCGCGTCGCCGCCGCGATCGGCGGGTCCCTCGGCGGGATGCAGGTCCTCGAGTGGATCCTGCAGGCGCCGGAGGAGGTGGAGCGCGCGGTCGTCGTCTGCGCGTCCGCGCGGCTCAGCGCCCAGAACATCGCGCTCTCGACCGCGGCGCGCGAGGGCATCCTCCGCGACCCGGACTTCCAGGGCGGTCGCTACGTCGGCACGGGCCGGATCCCGCGGGCCGGGCTGGCGGCGGCGCGGATGCTCGGCCACGTCACCTACGTGTCCGAGGAGGCCCTCGAGGCGAAGTTCGGCCGGCGCCGGCGGCCGGTCGCCACGGGGCCCGACGGCGCCGCGACGACGACGGACGACCCGGACGGGCCCGCGGAGGACCCGCACCCGGAGGGCACGCCCCGCCCCGTCGCGCCCCGCGACGGCCACGACTGGTTCGCGCCGTCGTTCGAGGTCGAGCACTACCTCGACCACCAGGCGGAGACGTTCCTCGAGCGCTTCGGGGCGCTCAGCTACCTCTACCTGACGAAGGTCATGGACGACTTCGCGCCGTTCGAGGCGCCGGACGCCGCCGACCGGCTCGCCCGCGTCCGGGCGGCGGGGACGAGGGTCCTCGTCGAGACGTTCACGAGCGACTGGCGGTTCGGGCCCGAGCACGGCGACCGGATCGCGGCCGCGCTGGTCGGCGCGGGGATCCTGACCGTCCGCCGCGACGTCGCATCGCCCTGGGGCCACGACTCGTTCCTGCTGCCGCTGCGGGAGCACCTGGACGTGGTGGCCGGCTTCCTGGCGTCGTAGCCGCGCGCCGACGCGGTCTGCCGAGGCGATCCGTCACCGGTGCGATCGTGCCGCCCCGACCCCGCCGCCCGGCCGGTTGGGCGCGCGGCGGGACGCCGGACTCCCGGTCCGCCCAGATACGCTTGCGCGCATGTCCGCCGACGGAGCCCCGCGCATCGACGTCCCCGCCTCGGCGACGCCGGAGGAGGCCGCGGCCCTCGTGGCCGCCGTCGAGCAGTTCCTGCGCGACACCGCGGTCGCGGTCGAGGAGGCGCCCGCGACGGACGCCTGGACCCGCACCGCCCTGCTCGAGGGCGTCAGCCGCAGCTCGTCCTGGAACACCGGCGGCGGCGACCTCTCCGCCTGGGCCTCCTAGCCGGGCCGCCCGGCGCCGCGCGTCGACGCGGAGGCGCCGGCTCGTCGTGAGTCCCGGTGGGGGCGGTGGGGGCGCGGGCGCCCGTCAGGCGATCCAGGGCTCCAGCGCGCCCCAGCTCGGCGTCAGGCCGTAGGTGGAGAACGCCCGGAAGCGCGAGAAGTTCGGGTGGTTCGGCCCGTGGAAGTCGGCCGAGCCGGTGGTGACGAGCCCGAGCCGCCGCGCCTCGCCGTGCAGGAGCGCCGACTGCTCGGCGCTGAAGCTCGCGTAGAACGCCTCGACGCCGTCCAGCCCGAGACCGGTGAAGCGCTCGAGGGTGGCCCGCACCTCGGCGGGCTCCATGACGTCCCAGAACGGGTGGGCCCAGACCGCGATCCCCCCGGCGGCGTGGATCGTGGCGATCGCCTCCTCCACCGTCGGCGTCGTCCGTGTGCGGAAGGCGGGCGCGCCGTCGACGAGGTAGGCGACGAGCAGGTCCGTCGCGGTCATCAGGCCCTCGGCCTCGATCCGCTCCGAGTTGGCGGGGTGGTCGAACGCCGCGGCCGCGACGTGCGGGCGCCCGATCGAGCGGCCGGCGTCGCGACGGGCGCGCAGCCCGGCCACGTCGACGGCCCAGCCGAGCTCGAAGAGCGCGTCGATCATGCGGTCGGCGCGCCCGGCCCGGTCCGCGCGCCAGGCCTCGAGCGACGACGCGAGCGCGGCGGAGGTGTGGTCCACGAGGTAGCCGCAGATGTGGAGGTCGGCGTGGGCCTCGTCGATGGCGGAGACCTCGATGCCCGGGATGACGGTCAGCCCGTCGAGCTTCGCGGCGGTGTCGAGCGCCTCCTGGACCCCGGCGACCGAGTCGTGGTCGGTGAGCGACATCGTCCGCACGCCGGCGGCGTGGGCGGCCCGCACGACGCGGGAGGGCACGAGGGCCCCGTCGCTCGCGGTCGAGTGCGACTGCAGGTCGAAGGTCGGTGCGGGATCGCCGGGCATGGTCGCGCGCGTGCCGAGGGGCACCGAGCGAGAGTAGGGGACGGCGCGCCGTCGCGGGACCCGGGACCGCCGACCGATTGGGTGCACGCACGGAATGGCTTCATTCCGACCCGGCATACCTGGTATTCCAGATCGAATCCGGTAATCCGGATGACCCTTCGATACTTTAGATGGTCCCGCACGACGCACGCGCGAGGAGCCCCGCACCCCGCCGAAGCACGGGCCCCCGCCAGCGGGCGCCACGGCCGCGGCGCCGGACCGAGGGGCACACCGGCCCCTCCCGGAGTCCGATCATGAGCCTCACCCCGCACGACACCGCCACCGCGCTCCACGACCTGCCGGACCTGGAGGCCTCCTCCGCGGGCGACGTCGTCGCCTGGGCGCTCGAGACCTACCACCCGCAGATCGCGCTGGCCTGCTCCTTCCAGAAGGAGGAGTCCGTCCTGCTGGACCTGATCTTCACGGCCAACCCGGACGCCCGGGTCTTCGCCCTGGACACCGGGGTGCTGTTCGACGAGACGTACGAGCTCTGGAAGCAGACCGAGGCGCGCTACGACACGAAGATCGAGCGCTGGCAGGGCCCGACGCTCGCGCAGCAGGCCGCCGAGCACGGCGACCGGCTGTGGGACCGCGACCCCTCGAAGTGCTGCGGCATCCGCAAGGTCGGCCCGCTGCGCGCGGGGCTCTCGACGCTCGACGCCTGGATCACCGGGATCCGGCGCGACCAGTCCCCGGCCCGCGCCGGCGCGCACAAGGTCGAGTGGGACGCCGGGTTCGGCCTCGTGAAGGTCAACCCGCTCGCCGACTGGGACGACAAGGCCGTCTGGCGCCACGTCCTCGAGCACGACCTGCCGTACAACCCGCTGCACGACCGCGACTACGCGTCGATCGGCTGCACCCACTGCACCAAGCAGGGCTCCGGCCGCGAGGGCCGCTGGGCCAGCTCCGACAAGATCGAGTGCGGCCTGCACCAGGAGGACGCGTGACATGACCGCGTCCCCCGCCCGTCCCACGTCCACGACCGCAGCACCATGACCTCCTCCATGACCCCGATCGATCCCGCCGACGTCGGCGGCGCCGCCGCGCTCTCGAAGCTCCGCGCCCTGGAGTCCGAGGCCATCCACGTGATGCGCGAGGTCGCCTCCGAGCTCGAGCGCCCCGCCCTCCTCTTCTCCGGCGGCAAGGACTCGATCGTCCTGCTGCGCCTGGCGGAGAAGGCGTTCCGGCCGGGCCGCTTCCCGTTCCCGCTCGTCCACGTCGACACCGGCCACAACTTCGACGAGGTCATCGAGTACCGCGACCGCCGCGCGGCTGAGCTCGGCGAGCGCCTGATCGTCGCGAAGGTCCAGGACACGATCGACCAGGGGCGCGTCGTCGACGGCTACGACCCCTCGAAGCAGGGGACGTCGCGCAACCAGCAGCAGACGCAGACGCTGCTGGACGCGATCGAGGAACACGAGTTCGACGCCTGCTTCGGCGGCGCCCGCCGCGACGAGGAGCGCGCCCGCGCGAAGGAGCGGATCATGAGCTTCCGCGACGACTTCGGCGGCTGGGACCCGAAGAACCAGCGCCCCGAGCTCTGGAACCTCTACAACGGCCGGCTCCGCCAGGGCGAGAACGTCCGGGTCTTCCCGATCTCCAACTGGACCGAGCTCGACGTCTGGCAGTACATCGCCGAGGAGGAGCTCGAGCTCCCGTCGATCTACTTCGCCCACGAGCGCGAGGTCCTGCGCCGGGGCGGGATGCTCTACGCGGTGTCGCCCTTCCTGCAGCCGCAGCCGGGCGAGACCGTCGAGACGCTGTCGGTCCGCTACCGCACGGTCGGCGACCTGACGATCACCGGCGCGGTCGAGTCGACCGCCACGACGCTCGACCAGGTCGTCACCGAGATCGCGGCCACCCGCGTCACCGAGCGAGGCGAGACCCGTGCCGACGACCGGGCGTCCGAGGCCGCCATGGAAGACCGCAAGGCCCAGGGGTACTTCTGATGTCCGAGCTCACGTCCGTCCCGACCCCCGCGTCGGACGACCCGCTGCTGCGGGCCGACCTGCTGCGCGTCGCGACCGCCGGCTCCGTCGACGACGGCAAGTCCACCCTCATCGGCCGGCTGCTCTACGACTCCAAGCAGGTCCTCGCCGACCAGCTCGAGCAGGTCGAGCAGGCCTCGGTGCGTCGCCACGGCGCGGGTGCCGTCGACCTCTCGCTGCTGACCGACGGCCTGCGCGCCGAGCGCGAGCAGGGCATCACGATCGACGTCGCCTACCGGTACTTCACGACCGGCGACCGCAGCTTCATCCTGGCCGACACCCCCGGCCACGTGCAGTACACGCGCAACATGGTCACGGGCGCCTCGACGGCCGACCTCGTGATCGTCCTCGTCGACGCGCGCCAGGGCGTCATCGAGCAGACGCGCCGGCACACGTTCATCGCGTCGCTGCTCGGCGTCCGCCACGTGACCTTCGCAGTCAACAAGATGGACCTCGTCGACTGGGACGAGGACGTCTTCCGCGCGATCGAGGCCGAGACCACCGCGATCTCGTCGCAGCTCGGCATCCCGGACATCCACGTCATCCCGATCTCGGCGCTCCAGGGCCAGAACGTCGTCGACCGTGGCGAGCTCCCGGCCTGGTACCCGGAGGACGAGGACCACCCGACGCTGCTGCGGCACCTGCAGACCGTGCAGGTCTCGACGGACCGCAACCTCACCGACCTGCGCTTCCCGGTGCAGTGGGTCATCCGTCCCGGCGCCTCCGGCGACACGTCCGGCGGCCGCTGGGACGCCGAGGACCTGCACGACTACCGCGGCTACGCGGGCCAGGTCTCCGGCGGCGTGCTGCGCCCCGGCGACGACGTCCAGGTGCTGCCCTCCGGCGTGCGCTCGCGCATCGCCCGGATCGAGACGCTCGACGGCGACCTCGACGTCGCGACGGCCCCGATGTCCGTCACCGTCCACCTCGAGGACGACGTCGACGTCAGCCGCGGCGACGTCATCGTCGGCGCCGACGAGGACCCGACCGGGATCACGCTGCGCGAGATCGAGGCCGACGTCTGCTGGATGAGCGACCGCCCGCTGAAGCCCGGCGCGCGCTACCTCCTCAAGCACACGACGACCACGACGGCCGCCAAGGTCGACGCCGTGATCGACCGCGTCGACCTCCACACCCTGGAGCGCGAGGACGCCGACGGCCTGAAGCTCAACGACATCGGCCGCATCCGCATCCGCGTGAAGCGCCCGCTGGTCGGCGACGCCTACCTGCGGGACCGCGCGACCGGCGCGTTCATCCTCATCGACGAGGGCACGAACGACACGGTCGCCGGCGGCATGATCCGCTGAGCGGGCGGCGCCGTCCGGGAACGTGCCGAGCGCCGTGAGCGCCAGGCTCGTCCGTCTCAGCGCTCGATGCGGACCTTCACGTGGTCGGTCGACGTCTCCGGAGCCGAGACCAGGAAGCCGCGCATCCGCACCGGGTCGTCGCCGCGCCGGATCACCGCGTCGTCGGCGTTGATGCTGACGCGCACCGAGTCGGCCTTCAGGTCCGAGACCTCGACCTTCGTGCCCAGCTGGTCGAGGTCGTAGGTCTGCGGGCCGTCCGACTGGATCGTGCACGTGCTGTCGGTGCACGAGGTGCCGCCCTCGGCGCCGCAGCCCGTGGCCGCGATCCCCAGGACGACGGCCGACGCGACGAGGATCCGACCGGGGAGGCGCACGACCGTGAGGCTAGATGATCGATCCGCAGGCCCTGCCGCACCGGCGGCCTGCCGCTCGGTCCTCCACCGTCACCCGCCGGCCCGGCCCGGTCACCGGCCGTGGTGTGGTCGCCGTCCGCGAGGCCGCCCGGGGACGGTCCCGGCGCGTCCCGGCGCCTCCCCGCTCGCCGACCCCCCGACCGGGCGAGGCGGCGCCCGCGGGGGCGCCCCTCTTCCGGCGGGTACGCCCGACGCGCACGGCGGACGGCCCCTGCGATCGAATAGATTCGGCCTCATATGTTCGGGAAGATCCTCATCGCCAACCGCGGGGAGATCGCGATCCGCGTGATCCGCGCCTGCGAAGAGCTCGGGATCAAGACGGTCGCCGTCTACTCCGAGCTCGATCGTGACGCCCTGCACGTCAAGCGGGCCGACGAGGCGTACCTGATCGGTCCGGCCGAGGCCGCGAAGAGCTACCTCAACGTCGACAAGATCGTCGAGGTCGTCAAGGAGTCCGGCGCCGAGGCCGTCCACCCCGGCTACGGCTTCCTCTCCGAGAACGCCGCGTTCGTCCAGCGGCTCGAGGACGAGGGCATCACCTTCATCGGGCCGCCCGCCTCGGCGATCGACTCGATGGGCAGCAAGACCAAGGCCCGCGACCTCATGAAGAAGGCCGGCGTCCCGATCGTGCCGGGCACGACCGAGTCGGTCGACACCTACGAGGAGGCCCTGCGGATCGCGAAGGACGAGATCGGCTACCCGGTCGCCGTCAAGGCCGCGTCCGGCGGCGGCGGCAAGGGCTTCCGCGTCGCGCTGACGGAGGACAAGCTCAAGGACGCCTACGAGGGCGCCTCCCGCGAGGGCGAGAAGTTCTTCTCCGACGGCACGGTCTACCTCGAGCGGTACCTGCCGAACCCGCGCCACGTCGAGGTGCAGGTCCTCGCCGACAAGCACGGCAACGTCATCCACCTCGGCGAGCGCGACTGTTCGATCCAGCGCCGCCACCAGAAGCTCATCGAGGAGGCCCCGGCCCCCTCGTGGTTCGTCGACGACGAGCTGCGCGCGAAGATCGGCAAGATCGGCATCGACGCCGCGAAGGCCGTCAACTACGTCGGCGCCGGCACGATCGAGGGCATGCTGCAGGACGGGGAGTACTTCTTCCTCGAGATGAACACCCGCGTGCAGGTCGAGCACTGCGTGACCGAGGCCGTCACCGGCATCGACATCGTCAAGCAGGGGATCAAGTCCGCCTTCGGCCTCGAGCTCGAGTACAAGCAGGAGGACGTGCAGCTCCGCGGGCACGCCATCGAGTGCCGCATCAACGCCGAGTCCGCGCCGATGAACTTCGCGCCGACCCCGGGCGCGATCGGCGAGTACCTCGAGCCGTCCGGCCCGGGCGTCCGCGTCGACTCCGGCGTCGGCGCCGGCGGCATCGTCTCGCCGCAGTACGACCCGATGGTCTCCAAGCTCATCGTCTGGGACGTCGACCGCGAGCAGGCCACGGCCCGCATGCTGCGCGCCCTGAGCGAGTACAAGATCGAGGGCCTCACGACCCTCATCCCGTTCCACCAGGCGATCCTCGCCACGGAGAACTGGGAGAAGGCCTCGACCTGCTCCGAGCTCGTCGAGGACAAGGAGTGGCTGAAGTCGACCGCTCCCGCTGAGCCGGTCGTCCCGATCGACCCGGACGAGGACGAGGTCGTCGTCCGCGACTACCAGGTCGAGGTCTCGGGCAAGCGCTTCGAGGTCAAGGTCCACGGCGCCGCCTTCGGGCCGGTCGGGACCGTCGCCGCGGGTGCCGGCGCCGGCACCGGCCCGGGCAAGAAGAAGCGCTCCGAGCGCAAGAAGTCCGGCGGCGGCGGCGCGGACGACCTGCCGTCCCCGATCCAGGGCAACATGTGGAAGGTCGTCGCCAAGGAGGGGCAGGAGGTCGCCGAGGGTGACCTGATCTGCATCATCGAGGCGATGAAGATGGAGAACGAGATCGTGGCCCACAAGGCCGGCACGATCACGACCCTCGCCGCCAAGGAGGGCGAGGCCATCAACACGGGCGAGCTGATCGCGACGATCAAGTCCGCCGAGGCCCCGGCCGAGTAGTCCGGCGGCGGCCCCGCGCCGCCGAACCCCCGGCCCCGACCGCGTTGCGGTCGGCCCGCCGGGACCGAGCCTGACCCGACGGGCCGCGAGAGCGGCCCGTCGTCGTCCTCCCGGCACGTCGGGAGGCGACCCGGTGCCGGGAGGACCGCGCCGGTCCCGGCGATCTGCGCGATCCGCCGCGCGGCCGCTCCGGATCAGGCGGCCACGGCCGCGGGCTCGTTCCGGGCCGGCCGCGTTCCGGGCGTCGTCGGCCGCGTCGTCGCGGCCCCGCCCGGCGTCTCGGCCGGCAGGGGGCTCCCTCCCGGAACGGCGACCCCGTCGGCGGACGCGGCGACCCGACCGGCCCCCGGGCACCGGTCCGCGACGATCAGCTGCGCGACGACCGTCGTCGCGTGGGCGAGACGGCGGAAGTACGCGCTGCGGCTCACGTGCAGGTCGACCTGGGCCCGGGCGTGGCCGCCGTCGGCGTCGAGGTAGCCGCGACGGAGGACCGCGCGGTGGAGGTCGGCGTCGGGCGTCGCGCCGAAGGCCCGGTCGACCGCGTCGGCGAGCACGCGACGGACCGACGCCGCGCGCGTCGCGGTGGTCGTGCCGCGGGCCAGCGGACTCGCGGCGAGCGCCAGCGGGTCGTGGAAGGCGCGCAGCGCGTCTCGGACGACGTCAGCGCCGACGGCGTGCGGCTCGCGGCGTGCGGCCGGCGGGGCGAGGCCGAGCTCGCGGTGGATCCAGGCGTGCAGCAGTCCGGCGATCCCGGGGGTCGCCGGTCCTCCGGTCGCCGCGAGCGCTCGGGCCTCGGGGTCGCGGGCGAGCGCCGCGAGATCGCTCGTGAGCCACGGCTCGCCGAGCACCGCACGGTCGTGGAGGTGGTCGGCGAGCGCCCGGCGCAGGACGTGCTCCCGGTCGGGGTGGCGGCGGAGCAGCACGCGGTCGAGAACCTCGCGGACGCCGGGCTGGAGCGCCACTCGCTCGCCGTCGGAGGTCGCGAACGACCGGGACGCCAGCCACGACCGGGCGGCGTCGCCGTCGAGGCCGGGGAGGACGGCACCGAGGAGCCGCGCGTCCACCGACGGCGCGATCGCGGCGACGGCGACGAGGTCTCCGTCGGTGCCGGCCAGCTCGTCGCCGATCAGGAGACGGAGGAGGGCCTCGTCGCGCCGGGAGGCGTCGTGGGCGTCGGGCCCGGACGACAGGTCCGCGGCGACGGCGAGCGCCGCCGGCAGCCCGCGGGCCCAGCGGGCGGCGTCGCGCCGGTCGGCGGGCGCGGCGACCCCGCGCCGGCGGAGGAGCTCGTCGGCGTCGGCGTCGGGCAGGGTTCGGAGTGGCAGCGCGCCGGTCATCGCGTCCCAGCCGCCGGAGCCCCACGAGACGTCGGGCTCGCGGCGGTCGGCGAGGACGACCCGCAGGTCGGCCGAGGCCCGCAGGAGCACGCGGCGCTGGAGGCGGGCCTCGAGGCCCGGCAGGTGCTCGGCCGTGTCGATCACGAGCAGCGCGATCCCCGACGACGGGAGGCTCGCGACGGCGCGGTCGACGGCGTCGAGGTCCCCGCCCGCGTCGCGGCCGTCGACGGTGGCGACGGCGGCCCCCGCCGCGCGGGCCCGCCGGGCCAGCTCGCGCAGCAGCGCGCTCTTGCCGACCCCCGCCGAGCCGTGCAGCAGCAGCACGGGGCGCGGGGGCGCGGGCCGCAGCAGGTCGATGAGCGTCGTGAGCTCGCCGGTGCGTCCCTGGAAGCGTGCGGCGTCGCGCTCGTCGCGGAGGAGGTCGAGGGTCCGGGGCATGCACTGCACGCTATGGGCGCCCCGCAGCCCGATCCGCGTCAGGAGGTGCGGCCCGAACGTGACGTCTGACGTGCTCGCGGGCGGGACACGCCCCGCGCGCGGACGACGGCCGGTGGTGCGTCGTCGGCGGCCCTATTCGTAGAGCACGACGTCGGGCCGCGGCCGCAGGCCCATCACCTGGCGCGGGGTCATCAGGCCGCCGGCCGCGGCGTCCTCCTTGAGGAAGAGCTTGAAGCCGGGGCGCCAGCCGGCCGGCAGGTCGCGCGTGAGCTCGCGGTACTTGACGACCTTGTTCGCCCGGTCGCCGACGCCGTCGACCGACATCACCATCTGGAGCTCCCGGGGGAACCGGATCGTCGGGAGGTCGCGGATCATGTTCTTCGTGAAGCGGTGGACGATCACGAGCTTCTTCGGCAGGTGGTGCTCGCGGACGATCCGGGCGACGACGTCGAGGGACCGCTGGAGCTCGTCGGCCTGCACGGAGCCGATGACCTGGCCGGGGACGTCGCCGTCCTTCTGCACCCGCCATTCGGGGTCGTAGGCGATCGCGACGTCCGGCTCGCGCAGCCACCGCACCAGGCGGGTCGTCTCGCTGACGAAGGTCGACCGACCGGGCTGGATGTCGAGGATCAGGAGCGCCTTGGCCCGCCGCGCCTCGCGCAGGTAGCGGGCGACGACCCGGGTGGACTGGTGCTGGTTGTAGCGGCGGTCGCGCCCCGGGTCGGCGTGGGCGATCGTGGCGATCAGCTGCAGCGCCGGCTGGGTCGGCCGGGTCTTCAGGCTGTAGCTCGCCGCCCGCGTCTTCAGGCGCCCCACGGCCCCCCGCAGGCGCCCGACCCCCAGCGATCCCAGCTCCGGGTCCTGTGGCGCGCCCGCGAACGAGACGACCCGCCGGCCGGGCAGCAGGACGCGGCCTCCCCGGGGGAGCTGGGGCAGCGGGGCCGCGGTGGCGGGGCCCGCGGCGGCCCGGCCCCCGTCGTCGCCACGGCCCACGATGAAGCCGAGGACGATCACGGCCAGCAGGACCGAGAGGCCGACGATGAGGGACGGCAGGAGCCACGGCGCGAGGGGCCGCGGGCCCCCGGCCGTCGCTGCTGGGCGGTCGCCGCCGTCGGACGGCGCCGGGTGCGCGGACGCCGCGTCGCCGGGGGCCGCCGCTGGCTCTCCGTCGCCCGCGGGGGGCGGCTGCTCGGGTCCGGCCATGGGAGAACGCTACCCGGCCTGCAACGGATCTTTCAGGATCCGGGGTCGGTCGAGGCCCCGGGGTCGGCCGCCGCGGGTCCTTGACCGACCGCCCGATCGGCGTATAGTTGCACGTGCAACCAAAGACGGTCCGACCGGGTGACCCGCCCGGCGACGCGAGGCGCACCATGCAGATCGACGGCATCCACCACATCTCCACCATGACGGCCGACGGCCGGGCGGCGACGGAGTTCGTCACCGGCGTCCTGGGCCTGCGGCTGGCGGCGAAGACCGTCAACCAGGACTCGCCGGACATGTACCACCTGTTCTTCACGGACGAGGACGCCAGCTCGGGCTCCGACCTGACGATGTTCGAGTCGAAGGGCCTGTCCCCGGGTCGCGACGGCGCCGGGATGGTCCACCGGATCGCGTTCCGCGTGGCCTCGCCGGAGGCGATCGGCTTCTGGGCGGACCGTCTCACCCGCCACGGGCTGCCCAACCGGACGGTCGACGGGGTCCTCACCTTCGAGGACCCCGAGGGCCTGGGCTTCGAGCTCGTGGTCGACGAGAGCGGCGACGCCCCGTTGCGCGCCCGCCACCCGCAGATCCCCGAGGAGGTCGCGCTGCGCGGGTTCGACGGGGTCCGCATCTACAGCCGCGCGCCGGAGCACTCCGCGTCCGTGCTGACCGACGTGCTCGGGGCGACCCTCGTCGCGCCGACCACGCCCATCAACGCGGCGCTCGGGGACGGTGCCGCGGGCGTCCTCGGGCGCTACGAGCTGCGGTCCGACCGGCGAGGCGGCCTCGTCACCCTCGACCGGGCGCCGGAGCCGCGCCCGCTGCACGGGGCCGGCACCGTCCACCACGTCGCGTTCGGCGTCCGGGACGCCGACTACGAGCGGTGGCTGCCGCAGGTGGAGTCCGGCGGGCTCCACACCTCCGGCCTCGTCGACCGCTTCTACTTCCGCTCGATCTACTTCCGCGAGCCGGGCGGGGTGCTCTACGAGCTCGCCACCGACCTGCCGGGCTTCGAGGCGAAGAACCCGCGCGAGGACTGGGGCGTCAAGACGATCCTGCCGCCCTGGCTGGAGGAGCACCGCGCGGCGCTCGAGGCGCACCTGACGCCGATCCCGGATCCCCGGGAGGAGTGGGATCCGGAGTTCGCGGCGGCGGGCCGCTGACCCCGGGGTCGGTCAGACGGTCTGGACCTGCAGCAGGCTGGTGGTGCCGGGGGTGCCGGACGGCAGGCCGGCGGTGATGACCACGCGGTCGCCGGGCTTCAGCCAGCCGAGCTCGCGGACCTTGGTGGCCGCGTCCTTGATGAGCTCCTCGGTCACCGCGTGGTGGTGCATCATCGCGCCGTCGACGCCCCACATGAGGTTGCAGCGCGCGACGGTCTCGCGCGACGGCGAGAGCGCGATCACCGGGCGGTCCGGGCGGTGCGCGGACACCAGGCGCGCGGAGCGGCCCGAGAGGGTCGGGACGACGATCGCGGCGGCGTCGAGCTCCTGCGCGGTGTGGACCGCGGAGCGGGCGACGGCCCAGCCCGGGTCCTTGGAGTCGCGGCGCACGCGGCGCTCGTTCCAGTCGAAGAACGGGGCGATGGTCTCGGTCTCGCGGGCGACCTCGGCGAGCGTCTTGATCGCCTCGACGGGGTACTGCCCGATGGCGGACTCCTGCGACAGCATCACGGCGTCGGTGCCGTCGAGGATCGCGTTGGCGACGTCGGTGACCTCGGCGCGCGTCGGGCGGGCCGAGGAGACCATCGACTCGAGCATCTGCGTGGCGGTGATCGACGGGCGGGCGTAGGCGCCGGCCAGCGCGATCAGCTGCTTCTGGACCCGGGGCACCTGGGCGATCGGGAGCTCGATGCCGAGGTCGCCGCGCGCGACCATGATGCAGTCCGACGCCGCGACGATCGACTCGGCCGCGGCGATCGCCTGCGGCTTCTCGAACTTCGCGATCAGCGGACAACGCGTGCGGGAGCGCAGCGCCTCGAGGTCCTCGGCGCGGCGGACGAACGACACCGCGACGAGGTCCACGCCCATCGCCTTGCCGGCGGCGAGGTGCAGCAGGTCCTCCTCGGGGACGGTCGGCAGGAGGTCGGCCGGGCCGGAGAGGTTGACGCCCTTGCGGGACGAGACCGGGCCGCCGATCTCGACGACGCAGTCGGCCTCGCCGTCGCCCTGGCGGACCGCCTCGATCCGCAGGCGGATCATGCCGTCGGCGACGTGGACCTCCTCGCCGACCTCGACCGCGTCGGCGAAGCGGTCCCACGCGACGATCAGCCGCTCGGCGGTGCCGATGTCCTCGACCGACCCGGAGGCGAGCGTGAGGCGCTGGCCCTCGTGCAGCTGGACCGGCTCGTCGGCGACCTGGCCGAGCCGGATCTTCGGGCCCGGGAGGTCCTGCAGGACGGCGATCGGCCGGCCGGCGCGGTCCGCGGCGGAGCGGACCATCTGGACGGTCTCGGCGTGGTCCTCGTGCGAGCCGTGGCTGAAGTTCAGCCGTACGACGTCCATGCCGGCGTCGATCATCCGCACGAGGATCTCCGGATCGCGGCTGGCGGGCCCGATGGTGGCCACGATCTTCGTACGACGGGGAAGCTGCGACACACCCCCACTCTAGGCCGCCCGGGTCGTGACGACGTGGCCCAGACGTGTTCGCACCCCCTCGACGGCGGGCGGAGGTGGCCCGACGGTGGCGTGCGTCGCCCGATCCGGCGCGCCGGCGGCGTGCGGGACCGCGCCCGGGCGCCGGTAGGCGGGCGAACGACGGGACGGGTCGTCGGCCGGTCCCGTCCGCGCCGTCAGTCGGCGGGCCCGGGCAGCTCGCGCTGCTCCGGCTGGGACACCAGGCGCTCGAGCAGGCGGTCCCACCAGCGGCGGAAGCGCCCGGGCGTCCGGCCCGCGCGCCAGTTGGCCGGGGGCGGCACGGTCGTCCGCACGAGCGCGACCCAGCCGTCCAGTGGCAGGGATCCGCGGATCAGGCCGACGAGGCCCGAGGTGACCGGCGAGGCGACCCCGGCGCGGTGCAGCGCCGCCTCCAGCAGCGGCACGGACTCGAACGCCTCGACGGCCTGACCGATCCGCGTCGGGATCTCGTCGCGGGGGACGCCGACGGCGAGCAGCTCGCCGGCGCGGCGGTTGCGGCTCTGTGGCGCCAGCGCGGTGGCGACGAGGTCGCCGGTGCCGGCCAGGCCGATGAACGTCGCGGGCTGGGCGCCCATGCCCTCGGCGAGGCGCCAGACCTCGGCGAAGATGTGGCCGGCCGCGGCGCCGGCGGCGTTCAGGCCCTGGCCCTCGGTCGCCCCGGCGGCCAGCGCGGCGGCGTTCTTCGCAGCCCCCGCGAGCTCGACGCCCACCGGGTCGTCGGTGTGCTCGCAGACGACCCCGGCGCGGAGGAAGACCGCGGCGATCGTCGCGGCCAGCTCCTGGTCCGCCGACGACGCGACGAGCCCGGCGCCGTGGGTGACCATCTCGCGCGCGTGCGCCGGGCCGCCGATGCAGGCCACGCGGTGCGGGCCGAAGCGCTCGGTCAGGAGCACCGTCGGGGGGACGCCCAGCGGCGGGACGAGGCCCTTGGACAGCGAGATGACCTTCGAGCGGCGGTCGAGGCCCTGGGCCTCGAGCCGGTCGACGGCCTGGCCGAGGTGCGCGGACGGCACGCCGAGGAAGACGAACTCCGCGCGGCCCGGCCCGGCGTCGATCGAGTCGATCTTGAGGTTCTGCGGCAGCTCGACGCCCGCGAGGTAGCGCTCGTTCTCGCGCGTCTCGCGCAGCCGCTCCGCCTGCTCGGCCGTCCGCGTCTGCAGCGTGGTGCGGAACCCACCCCGGGCGAGCAGCACCGCGACGGCGGTGCCGAACGACCCGGCGCCGACGACGACGGCCCGACGGCCGAGGGGATTGGGGAGGTTGACGCCGCGCATGGGCGCGGCGTGCGGACGAGGGCGCTCGGTCATCAACTCACCCAGAAGTACCCGCCGAAGGGCCGAGCGGTACGCGGTGCGCCGGCGTGCGGCGTCCGCGCCGACCGGCGGATCACGGCCGGCCGGTCGCGGCGTAGACCGACCGGCGACGCGCGGCAGCGGTCGCCGGGAGCCGGCCGGAGGTCCGGTCGTCCCGCCGGGCGGTGGCCGCCGGGACCGGGGCGGTCAGGAGTCCTTGCCGCCGCGGAAGAGGCTCCACAGGACCCAGGCGGCGGCGACGATCGCGGCGCCGACCAGCACGATCCACAGCAGGGTGATGATGGCGCCGACGATCTTGCCGATCACCCACACCACCGCCACCACGGCGATGATGAGGCCGATGATCTTGGCGGCGTCGAACGCGGTCAGACCACCGGTCTCCGAACCTCCACGAGTGCTCATCCGCCAAGCGTACTCCTGCAGGCGCCTCGGCTCGACCGGTTCGTGTCCCGCGCGGGGGTACCATGGCGACATGGGCCATCCGACCGCCGGTGAAGAGGAATACCTCGAGACGCTCTACTGGCTGCACGAGGTCCAGCTGCCGCTGACCGCCGCGAACGTCTCGCGGGCCATGATGCTGTCCGCTCCGACGGTCCACGAGATGGTCAAGCGCCTCGAGGCCGACGGGCTGATCAGCCGCGACGAGCGCAAGCGGATCTCGTTCACCGAGCGGGGTCTCGGCGTCGCCGAGCGCGTCGTCAGCCGGCACCGGCTCGTCGAGCGCTTCCTCACCGACGTGCTCAACATCCCGTGGCACGAGGTCCACGAGGAGGCCGAGCGCATGGAGCACGCGATGAGCCCCATGATCGAGGCCGGCATGCGGGCCGCGATCGGCGACGCGACCACCTGCCCGCACGGCCACCCGATCGCCGTCGGCCAGCGCGTCCCGGGCGCCCCGCTCGCCGACGTCGAGATCGGCGCGACGCTCAAGGTGCTGCGCTTCGAGAACGAGGCCGAGCAGGTCCTGCACTACCTCTACGGCGCGGGCATCCAGCCGGGCCTCGAGGGCACGCTGACCGAGCGCGGCGACGAGCACGTCGCCTTCGAGGACGCCGACGGCGTCACGCACACGCTGACGATCAGCGCCGCGGAGACCGTCTCGGTCTCCGCGGATCCGTCGCCGCCGGAGCGCGTCGGCCTGCCGGCGGCGGTCGTGCTGGACCAGGCGGCCTTCGGGCGGTAGGACGACGCGGGGCCGTCGAGGTCCCGCCCCGACGCCGGCCGCCCACCGGCTCGTCCGGCGGGTCCGCCGGTCGTCGTGGCCGCAGGACGACCGCCGGTGGAGACCGCCCGGCGCGTGGCCCGGCCGCCTACCAGCGCCCGAAGAGCGGGCCGGTGATGCCGGCCGGGATGTCCTGGGTCTGGTTGACGAGGTAGAAGAGGACGAGCAGCCCGCCGATCAGGGCGAGGTTCTTGTTGAAGTTGATCTGGTCGCCCTGCCTGGCCTGCGGGTCGGACTCCTTCCAGAACGCGTGCATCATGAAGGAGACGGGCACGAGCGTCAGCGCGATCAGCAGCGCGGCGAGGTCGGTCCAGACGCCGAGCACGAGGCCCAGCCCGCCGAGCGCGAAGACGACGCCGGAGGCGATCACCCCGGCCTCGGCGGCGGGTACGCCCTTGGACTGCGCGTACTGGGCCATGGCCTTGCTCTGGGTCAGGTGACCGATGGCGGAGAGGAGGAAGACGGCGGCCAGCAGGATGCGGCCGACGAGGAAGACGATGTCCATGGTGGGTCCTTGTTCGTTGCCGTGGAAACTACCTGGAGGACACCGTAGCACTCAAGCGGACCAGGGTCCGATTGAGTGCTCGATCGCGCCTACGGCTGCGGCCGGGCGGGCTCGCGCGGGCCCCGCAGCTCCAGCAGCTCGCGGTTCCCGGCGGTGTCGGGCAGCTCCTCGTAGTCGAGGACGCGCTGGACGAGCTCGGAGCGGAACGGCACGCCGCCCGGCTGCGTCCGCCCCTGGGAGACGTGGCGGTACTCGACCGCGGCGTAGGTCTCCGCGTCGACGTAGAGCTCGGTCCGGTCCTCGATCCCGGGGATCGGCGCGCCGTCCGCGGGATCCCGGACCACCAGGCGGTACGTGCGGCGGCCGTCGATCGTCCGCTCGCCGTCGAGCCGGACGTCGGCGGCCCCTCGGCGGGCCTCCTGGAGCAGGTCGTGCGCGCGGAAGACGAGCCGCGGGACCTCGCCGGCACCGCGCTCCGTGGTGGTGCGCCCGGTCCGCGGGTCGTACTGTCGCTGCGTGATCGTCTCCTGGCCGGGGCGGGGGTAGGCGGTCGTCTCCTCGAGGCCGGGCGGCGCGCTGCCGGGGCCGGAGGCGTCGGACGACCGGAGCCGCACCGAGCGGACGTCGAGCGGGTCGCCGTCGCCGGTCACGCGGACCCAGCCCTGCTCGTCGTTGCTGAAGGAGGAATCCCCCTGGGTGGCGCTCCAGGACCGCCCCTCGATCCGTGAGCGGATGGCCACGATCGCGTCCGTCGGCGGGGCGGTCGCGGCGGCCGCGCGGTCGACGATCTGGGCGAGCGCAGGGGAACCGGAGGGGACGAGCAGGAGGGCGCCGGCCAGCGCGGTTCCGAGGACGGGGACGGGGAGCGCGGCCCAGCGGCGGCGGGTGGCCGTCCGGCCGCGGCGGGACAGCGCACGACGGACGGCGGCCCGGTCCGGCCGCGGCGCCGCGGCCGCGGCGGGGGGGTGGGGGGCGCGATCGGGAGAGCGTCGGGGTGGGGAAGAGTGTTTTAAGTCCGGTGTATATATCGGTGGTGGGCGGATGAATAAAAAAGGG
>NZ_JBFAPC010000076.1:0-27159 GCF_040675535.1 Patulibacter sp. NPDC049589
GGCGCGCGGACCGTTCAGCGACCGCCGCGGCGGAGCCCCGCGCGCAGCCGTGCCGCGGCGATCCCGACCAGCGCCGCCCCGACCTCGAGCAGCGTCCCGACGAGGTGCCCGACGGGGCCGGAGACGACGGTCAGGACGGCGCGGTCCAGCCGCGTGGGAGCCTCGGTGCGCATCGCGCCGCTATCGTTGCCGATTCTCATGTCCGCTGTCTCCACGACCGTCACCGAACTCCCCGATTCCCGCGTCAAGGTCGAGGCCGAGGTGACCACCAAGGCGCTCGAGCAGGCACTGCTCGACACCGCCAAGGTGCTCGCCCGCGACCTCCGCATGCCGGGCTTCCGACAGGGCAAGGTCCCGCCGCCGGTGGTGATCCGCCGCTACGGCCGCGAGACCGTCCTCGACGAGACGTTGCGCCGCTCGATGGGCACGTGGCTCGTCGCGGCGATCGAGGAGGCCGACATCAAGACCGTCGGCGAGCCCGAGGTGAACATCGGCGAGGCTCCCGCCGCCGGCCAGCCGCTCGCGTTCGACTTCGAGATCAGCATCCGCCCGACGGCGACGCTGGGCAGCCTCGAGCCCTTCGAGGTCGGCCGCCGCGAGCCCGTCGCCGACGCCGAGCGCGTCGAGAAGGAGATCGAGCAGCTGCGCGAGCGCCAGGCGAAGCTCGTCGCGGTCGAGCGCGAGGCGAAGGAGGGCGACACCGTCCTCATCAGCTTCGTCGGCCGGATCGACGGCGAGGAGTTCGACGGCGGCGCCGGTCGCGACCAGCTCGTCGAGCTCGGCTCCGGCCGCCTCGTCCCCGGCTTCGAGGACCAGCTGCAGGGCGCCAAGGGCGGCGAGGACCGCGACGTCACCGTGCAGTTCCCCGACGACTACGGCGCCGAGCAGCTGCAGGGCGTCGAGGCGATCTTCTCCGTCACGGTCCACGAGGTCCAGGAGAAGCAGCTCCCGGAGCTGAACGACGAGTTCGCCGAGGAGGCCGCCGGCGTCGACACGCTGGACGAGCTGCGCGAGGACATCGGCCAGCGCATCAGCGAGGAGGACGGCTCCGCCGTGGAGCGCGAGTTCCGCGAGGCCGTCATCGACACCCTGATGCTCAAGGCCGAGGTCGAGATCCCGGACTCGCTCGCCCGCGCCCGCGCCTCCGAGCTGCTGGACCGCACGCTGAACCAGCTGGCCCAGCAGGGCATCCAGCGCGAGCTGTACTTCCAGATGTCCGGCAAGTCCGAGGAGGAGCTGATCGGCGAGGCCGCGCCCGAGGCCTCCCGCTCGCTCCGCCGCGAGGCCGCCGTCGAGGCCTACATCGTCCAGGAGGGCATCGCGCCCGGCGACGGCGACCTGCTCGACGTCCTGAACGCTCCGGCCGCCCAGCAGGGCACCACGCCCGAGAAGCTGCTGAAGCGGCTCGAGCGCGACGGCCACCGCGACGAGCTCGTCTCCGACGTCGCCCAGCAGCAGGCCATCGAGAAGCTCGTCGAGGCGGCCACCGCGGTCTCCGTCGAGGACGCGAAGGCGAAGGGGCTGCTCTGGACCCCGGAGCCCGGCGAGGACGCCGCCACCGGCGGCGGTCGCCCGTGGGCCGACGAGCAGCCCGCCGACGAGGCGTCCGACGACGCCGCGGCGGACGCTCCCGCCGAGGGCGACGACGCCCCGGCCGAGAGCGCGCAGACCGAGGCCTGAGCCCCGCTCCGCGCCGGCCGCCGCTCCCCCGCCGACGGGGGAGCCGCGCGGTCGGCGGCCCGTGAGTCCGGCCGGCGCCGGGCCGCCGTCCCTGCGGGCGGAGGCCGCGGCGCCGGTTGGTAGGCTCACGAGCAGGTAGTTCGCAGTCCAGTCCGCAGTTCGGTCCGCGGGCGTCACGGCGCCCGGCAGGACCCTTCCGCCCCACACCGAAGAGGGAACCCCAGCATGAGTCCGATGGTCCCCATGGTCGTCGAGCAGACCGCCCGCGGCGAGCGCGCGTTCGACATCTACAGCCGCCTCCTGAACGAGCGGATCATCTTCCTGGGCACGCCGGTCGACGACCAGATCGCCAACCTCATCGTCGCGCAGCTCCTGCACCTCGCGTCCGACGACGAGGACAAGGACATCTCGATCTACATCAACTCGCCGGGCGGCTCCGTCTACGCCGGTCTGGCGATCTACGACACGATGCAGATGATCAAGCCGCAGGTGCGGACGATCTGCGTCGGCATCGCGATGTCGATGGGCGCCGTCATCCTCTCCGGTGGCGCGCCGGGCAAGCGCATGTCGCTGCCGAACTCGAAGATCCTGATCCACCAGGTGAGCTCCGGCTTCCAGGGCCAGGCCACGGACGTCGACATCCACGCGCGGGAGATCATCGAGCTGCGCGGCAAGCTCGACCAGATCATCTCCCACCACTCGGGCACCCCGCTCGAGAAGGTGAAGAAGGACACCGAGCGCGACTACTTCATGGATCCCGAGGAGGCCAAGGCCTACGGGATCATCGACAACGTGGTCTCGAAGGCCTGACGGCCGGACCCATCCCGAGAGACCCCGGAACGGACGCGACGACCATGGCCCGAGCCACCGAGAGCGGCGAGCAGCTCCTCTGCTCGTTCTGCGGCAAGTCGCAGCGCCAGGTGAAGAAGCTGATCGCCGGTCCGGGCGTCTACATCTGCGACGAGTGCATCGAGCTCTGCAACGAGATCATCGACGAGGAGCTCTCGGCGCAGCCCGGCTTCGACGTCGAGCACCTGCCCAAGCCGCAGGAGATCTTCGGCATCCTCGACGAGTACGTCGTGGGGCAGGACGCCGCCAAGCGCACCCTCGCCGTCGCGGTCTACAACCACTACAAGCGGGTCCGGCTGGCGCAGCGCGCCGACATCGAGGTCGAGCTGCAGAAGTCGAACATCCTCATGCTCGGGCCGACGGGCTGCGGCAAGACGCTGCTCGCCCAGACGCTCGCCCGCATCCTCAACGTCCCGTTCGCGATCGCCGACGCCACGGCGCTGACCGAGGCCGGCTACGTCGGCGAGGACGTCGAGAACATCCTCCTGAAGCTGATCCAGGCCGCCGACTTCGACGTGAAGAAGGCCGAGACCGGGATCATCTACATCGACGAGATCGACAAGATCGCCCGCAAGGCCGACAACCCGTCGATCACGCGCGACGTCTCCGGCGAGGGCGTGCAGCAGGCGCTCCTGAAGATCCTCGAGGGCACCCAGGCGTCGGTGCCGCCGCAGGGCGGGCGCAAGCACCCGCACCAGGAGTTCCTGACGATCGACACGACGAACATCCTGTTCATCTGTGGCGGCGCCTTCGCGGGCCTCGACGACGTCGTCAAGCGCCGCACCGGCCAGCGCTCCGTCGGCTTCGTCGACGCCGAGGCCGAGAAGCACGAGGACCTGCCCGCCGACCGCCTCTTCGAGCACGCGCTGCCCGAGGACCTCGTCGAGTACGGCCTGATCCCCGAGTTCATCGGCCGCCTGCCGGTCGTCACCGCCGTGCGCCAGCTGTCGCGCGGCGACCTGATCACGATCCTCACCGAGCCGAAGAACGCGCTGGTCAAGCAGTTCCAGGCGTCGTTCGACTTCGACGACATCGAGCTCGTCTTCGCCGACGAGTCGCTCGACGCCGTCGCCGACAAGGCGCTCGAGCGCGAGACCGGGGCCCGCGGCCTGCGGTCGATCCTCGAGGAGGCCCTGCTCGACGTGCAGTTCGAGCTGCCGAGCCGCCGCGACGTGCGCAAGTGCGTCGTCACCCGCGAGACGATCTCCGACGGGCGCCGGCCGACGCTCGTCACCGAGGCCGTCGCGGGCGACGACCACGACGACATCGCCGAGAGCGCGTAGGGACGAGGGCGGCCGGACCGCCCTTCCCGCGCTCGTGGCGTGCGGACGCTCGTCGCCGGGTAGCGTCCCGGCGATGTCGATCCTCCGCCGCACCCCCGCCCGACTGCTCGGGCGGCGTGCCGTCCCATGGCTGCTCGTCCTCGACCTGCTGCGCGAGGGCCACGCCCACTGGCAGGCGCAGCTGACGCCGAAGGAGCGTACGCGCCTGATCGGCTTGCTGAAGGCCAGCAAGGGCGTCCCGACGCGGTTGACGGCGAAGGAGCAGGCGGAGTTCCGCGCGCTCACCGCCAAGCTCGACCTCAAGGCGCTCGGCTCGCGGGCCGCGATCACCACGGTCGGGCTGCGCGCGGCGCGGAAGAACAAGCGCCGCTGAGCGGCCGGGGCGCGGCGCCGCGCAGTTCGCGGGGCGGGCCGTCGCGCCGCCGGCCCCGCGAGTCAGTCGCCCCTCAGGCGGCGGCCGGCGTCAGCCGGGCGTCGAGCACCTGCTGCTCGGCCGCCACCGCGTAGCCGGGGGCCGCGTAGACCTCCTGCACGAGCTCGATCCGGCGCTCCTGGAAGCCCGCTTGGCAGTAGGCGAGGTAGAGGTCCCAGAGCCGGATGAAGCACTCGTCGTAGCCGAGGGCGCGGACCTCGTCGAGGCGCTCGTTGAACGTGACGCGCCAGCGGCGCAGCGTCTCGGCGTAGTGCGGGGTGAGGTCCTCGACGTCCACGGTGCGCAGGCGCGTGTCGGTCGTGACGAGCCGGCCCATCACCCGCTGGGACGGCAGGCACCCGCCCGGGAAGATCATCGTGTTGATGAAGCTCCGCTGGCGCTTCTCGATCTCGTACGCGCCGTCGTCGATCGTGATCGCCTGGACGGCCATCAGGCCGTCCTCCTTCAGGAGCGCGTCGCAGCGCTGGTAGAAGGTCGGCAGGTCGCGCCAGCCGACGGCCTCGATCATCTCGACGGACACCAGCCGGTCGTACTGGCCGGTCAGGTCGCGGTAGTCCTCCAGCCGCAGGTCGATGCGGTCGGCCAGGCCGGCCTCGTCGATGCGCCGGCGGGCCAGCGCGTGCTGCTCGCGGCTGATCGTCGTCGTCGTGACCTCGACGCCGTACTCGCGGGCGGCGTGGATCGCCAGGGCGCCCCAGCCGGTGCCGATCTCCACCAGCGACATGCCGGGCTCCAGGCTCAGCTTGCGGCAGAGTCGGTCGAGCTTCTCGACCTGGGCGGCCTCGAGGTCGATCTCCGGGCGCTCGAAGACCGCGCACGAGTAGCTCATCGTCGGGTCGAGGAAGAGCGCGAAGAGGTCGTTGCTCAGGTCGTAGTGCGCCGAGATCTGCTTGCGGGCGCGGGCGACGGTGTTGCGGGCGCCGTTGCGGACGTGCTGGACCGGCGTGAGGAGATGGCGGAAGCGGCCGCGCAGGCGGTCGAACGCCGGCATGTTGCGCGCGCCGACCGCGACGAGCGAGACGAGGTCCGGGCTGGACCAGCGGCCCTCCGCGTACGTCTCGCCGACGCCGAGCGAGCCGCGCAGGAACTGCCGCCAGACGCCCTCGTCGTGGAGCCGGATCTCGCCGCGCAGGGGCGCGCCGACGGTGCCGAAGCGGTGCTCGCGGCCGTCGGGCTCGCGCACCAGCAGCTCGCCGTGGTCGGTGGCCCGCAGGATCCGGAGGGAGATCGAGCGGGCGGTGTCGTCGGAGAGGATTCGGGGCATCGGTGGGCGGATCAGCGATCGGGGTGCGGGAAGTGGGGGACGCGCTTGGCGGCCAGCGCCAGGGCGTGGCCGTAGATGCGGACGACGTCGGCGATCGTCCCGAGCGGCTGGCGCCGGACGAACGCGCGGAGCCCCGCCGCGTCGAGCGGTCGACGCCGCAGCGTGAGGGTGGCGTCGAAGACGCGCTCGCCGGCACGGTGGCTCTCCAGGTGCACGGTGAGCCGCTCGCCCGGGACGCCGAGGCGCCAGCGGTAGCGGTGGTCCATCGTCATGAACGGTGAGACGTGGAAGGCCTTGTCGATGCCCCAGGTGAGCTGGCCGCGGCCGGCCTGGGCGTCGTGCGGGTCGTCGGCGTCGCGGACGTCGACGACGTAGGCGTGGTGCTCGCCCCACGGCGTGTTGGTGACCTCGGCCAGCACGGCCTGGAGCGTGCGCCCGTCCGCGGCGAAGCAGTACGCGAACGTCACGGGGTTGAAGTCGCGGCCCAGGATCCGCGGCTTCGTCAGCAGCCGGACCGGTCCGGCGGGGCGGCGGCCGGTCCGCTCCTCGACGGTGTCCCGGATCGCCGTGGCCAGCGGGACGGACGGGTCGCCGTGGTGGTCGGCGCGCCGGAACGACAGGGCCGCGCGGCGCTCGACGCCCCAGCCGCGGTGGCCGTCCAGCACGCCGGGCAGCTCGTCGAGGTCCAGCAGCAGCATCGCCGTCGGGTAGGCGAAGCGGTGCTCCCGGGGCAGGTGGCGCCGGTGGCGGATGTCGCCCAGGTAGACGGCCGATCCGGCGACCGCGGCCGGCGGGACCGGCGGCGCGGTGGGGGCGGGAGCGGGAGAGGCCGCCTGGGGCCCGCCGCTCACGCGAGCGCCGGCTGGGGCTCGTGGAGGGGGACGGTGCTGCCGAGGCTGCGCGCGACGCGCAGGCCGCTCCACACGCCGTCCTCGTGGAACCCCCACCGCCAGTAGGCGCCGGCGTAGTGCGTCCGGCCGCCGGGCCCGGAGATCTCGGACCACCGGCGCTGGGCGACGAGGCCCGGTGAGGTGAAGACGGGGTGGTGGTACACCATCCTCTCCAGTACCCGCTCCTGGGCGATCGCCTCGTCCATGTTCAGCGTGACGAGCAGCCGGGTCGGCGTGTCGAAGCCCTGGAGCCGGTTCATGTCGTACGTCAGCGTCGCGCGGTCCTTGGGCTCGCGCAACAGGTGCGCGTTCCAGCTGGACCACGCGGCGCGCCGGCGCGGCATGACCGAGACGTCGGTGTGCAGCGTCGCGGTGTTCTCCTGGTACGGGATCGCACCGAGGACGGCGCGCTCGGCGTCGGTCGGGTCCTCGAGCATCGCCAGCGCCTGGTCGCTGTGGCAGGCCAGGACCACGTGGTCGAAGGACTCGGCCCCGCCGTCGGCCGTGCGGAGCGTCGCGTGGTCGGGGTGGCGCGTCACGCCGACGACCGGCGCGCCGAGGGACACGCGGTCCTGCAGCGGCGCGAGCAGCGCGTCGACGTAGGCCCGCGAGCCGCCGACGACCGTCATCCACTGGGGGCGGTCGCGCAGCGAGAGCATCCCGTGGTTCGCGAAGAAGCGGATCAGGAAGATCGCCGGGAACGCCCACAGCTGCGCGGGGTCCGCCGACCAGACCGCGCTGGCCTGGGGGACGATCAGCCGCTCGGCGAACCACGCCGAGAAGCGCTCGCGGCGCAGCAGCTCGCGCAGCGACGTCGTCTCGTCGCCGGACGCGAGGAAGCGGCGCGCGACGCGGTTGAAGCGCACGTACTCGGCGACCATCCGCAGGAAGCGCGGGTCGACCGCGTTGCGGCGCTGCGCGAAGAGCCCGTTCAGCGACTCGGCGTGGTACTCGAAGTCGAACTCGCGGGCCGTCACGCCGAAGCTCATGGTCGTCGGCCGCAGCGGCACGCCGAGCTCGTCCATCAGCGCGAGGAAGTTCGGGTACGTGTGGTCGTTGCAGACGATGAAGCCCGAGTCGACCGGGAACGTGCCGCCGTCGACGTGCACGTCGCGCGTGTGCGTGTGGCCGCCGGGGCGGTCGTCGGACTCGAAGATCGCGACGTCGTGCTGCTCGGCGAGCCGGTGGGCGCAGGCCAGGCCGGCGCTGCCGGTGCCCACGACGGCGACCCGCATCAGGCCGCCTCGGCCAGCATCAGGCCCTTGTCGACGGCGGCGAGCAGGACCTCGACGGTGCGGTCGGGCTGGTCGTAGGTCGGCATGTGGCCGGCTCCCTGGATGACGTGCTGGAAGACGCCCTCGGGCGGGCTGACCGCCGGCGGCGTGACCATCCGGTCCTCCGCGGCCCAGACGAGGAAGACGGGGATCCGCTTGGCCAGCGGCGTGAGCCGGCGGGTGACGTTGTAGACCTGCGCGAGCATCGCGTCGTTGACGCGGCCCTCGTCCGAGGAGGCGGTGTAGCCGCGCATGATCTCGAGGCCCTCGCCGTAGCCGAGGCCGCCGGGCCCGCCGAGCGTGCCGACCAAGAGGCCGTTGCGCATGAACGGGAGGGTGAAGACCAGCGGCGTGAGGACGGCCCAGCGCTTGGCGTTGCGGATCGCGCGGCGCTGCCGCTCGCCGGACGGGTGCGGCCAGAAGCCGGCGGGGGCGAGGCCCGTGACCGAGATGACGCCGTCGGTCTCCTTCTCCGCGAGCTCGAGCGCGACCCACCCGCCCAGCCCGTGGCCGATCGCGTGGAAGCGGCGGATGCCCTCCTGCCGGAGCCGGGCGAGCACGGCCTCGGCGAGCGCCTGGGGGGTCGGGTCGACGTTCGAGGGCAGGGACCGCGAGTCGCCGGAGCCCGGCAGCTCGACGACGACGACGTCGTAGAACTCGGTGAGCCCGGGGATCACGGGGGCCCAGGTGCGGCGGTCGCCGCCGAGGCCGTGGATCAGGACGACGGGTGGCGCGACGTCGCGCCGCCCGCTGCGCGACGCGTGCCGCTGGAGGTACATGGCCATCACTCCAACGTACGTCGCGTCGTCCGTGGCGGATGCGGGGCGTCCGCCGGCCCCCGCGCCCGGGGGTGCGAGCGCGCGGGACCGGGGCCCGGGCCTGGACGCTCGGCGGGGGTGGCGTCGTGAAGGTGCCCACGCATTTCCGGGGGGGATCTTAGACTCAGGGTGATGCCCGAATCGCCCGACACGACGCGCTACGAGCCCTCGGAGGTGGAGCCCGAGGTCTTCGCGCGCTGGGAGGACGCCGGCGTCTTCGCGTCGGATCCGGAGGACGGGACGGGGGAGACCTTCTCCGTCGCCATCCCGCCGCCGAACGTCACGGGCGCGCTGCACATGGGCCACGCGCTCAACGGCTCCATCCAGGACGCCCTCGTACGCCTGAACCGGATGCGCGGCAAGCGGGTCCGCTGGACCGTCGGCACGGACCACGCCGGCATCGCCACGCAGACGAAGGTCGAGCAGGCGCTGGTCGCCGAGGGCACCTCCCGAGAGGAGGTCGGCCGCGAGGCGTTCCTGGAGCGCACGCAGGCGTGGCGGCAGCAGTACGGCGGCACGATCATCGGCCAGTTCCGGCGCCTGGGCTGCTCCGCGGACTACGCGCACGAGCGCTTCACGATGGACGAGGGCTACCACGAGGCCGTCCTCAAGGTCTTCGTCGAGCTCTACGAGCAGGGCCTGATCTACCGCGACACCTACCTCGTCAACTGGGACCCGGGCTCGCGGTCGGCGATCTCGGACCTCGAGGTCGAGGATCGCGAGGAGACCGACACGCTCTTCGAGATCGCCTACCCGCTGACCACCCCGGTCGGCGACCTGACCGAGGTCGTCGTCGCGACGGTCCGGCCCGAGACGATGCTCGGCGACGTCGCCGTGGCGGTCAACCCGCAGGACGAGCGCTTCGCGCACCTGATCGGGTCGACGGTGACGCTGCCGTTCGTCGGCCGCGAGCTGCCGATCATCGGCGACGACTACGTCAAGACGGACTTCGGCACCGGCTGCCTGAAGATCACGCCGGCGCACGACCCCAACGACTTCGAGATCGGGAACCGCCACGGGCTGCAGCCGCTGAACGTCATCGGCGAGGACGGCCGGATCACCGGCGGCTTCGCCGCGGAGTTCGAGGGCCTGAAGACGGCCGAGGCCCGGACCGCGATCGTCGAGGCGCTGCGCGCGTCCGGCGCCCTGCGCGGCGAGGAGCCCTACGTCCACACGGTCCCGTTCTCGCAGCGCTCCGGCGAGCGCATCGAGCCGCTGATCTCGCTGCAGTGGTTCATGCGGATGGAGTCGCTGGCGAAGCCGGCCGCCGACGTCGTCCGCGACGGCCGCGTCCGCATCCACCCGGAGAGCCAGTCGCGCCGCTACCTGACGTGGCTGGACGAGATCCGCCCGTGGGTCCTCTCGCGCCAGCTCTGGTGGGGCCACCAGATCCCCGTGTGGTACCGGAACCCCACCGGGAACGCCGGCGACGAGGAGGTCTACTGCGGCACCACGGCCCCCGAAGGCGAGGGCTGGGAGCGGGACCCCGACGTCCTGGACACCTGGTTCTCGTCGGCGCTCTGGCCGTTCGCGACGCTCGGCTGGCCCGAGGACACGCCCGAGCTGCGCGCGTTCTACCCGACGTCGGTCCTCTCGACGGCGCGCGACATCCTCTTCCTCTGGGTCGCCCGGATGGTCATGACCGGCCTGCGCTTCGCCGGCGACGTGCCGTTCACCGACGTCTACTGCCACTCGGTCATCCAGGCGCCGGACGGCCGCCGGATGAGCAAGTCGCTGGGCACCGGCATCGACCCGCTGGCGCTGATCGACGGCGGCCCGCGGCCCGAGGTCTTCGCGAAGAAGGGCAAGCACGGCAAGCTCGAGGACCCGGGCGACTTCCCCGCCTACGGCGCCGACGCGGTGCGGTTCGGCCTGCTGGCGATGTCCTCGACGCAGGACGTCCGCTTCTCCGAGGAGAAGATCGCGCAGGGCAAGCAGCTCGTCACGAAGCTCTCCAACGCCGTGCGCTTCGCCGTCGGCCGGCTGGACGAGAACCCCGACCTGGCCGGCGCCGGCGTCACGGCCGACACGCTGCCGACCCGCCTCGAGGACCGCTGGATCGTCTCCCGCACCGAGCGGATCGCGCGCGAGACGGCGCAGCGGATCGACGAGTACGACTTCGCCAAGGCGGCGCTCGGGCTCTACGACTTCGTCTACGGCGAGCTCTGCGACTGGTACCTCGAGCTCGTCAAGGGCCGCGACGCCGCGACCGACCCGGACCTCGCCCGCGTGCTCGGCTGGGCCCTGCGCCGGACGCTCCAGATCGCGCACCCGGTCATCCCGTTCGTCACCGAGGACGCCTGGGAGGGCCTGCCGGCCACGGACGGACTCGTGGCCACCGCTCCCCTCCCGGCCCCCGACGACGCGCTGCTCTCGCCCGCCGCCGAGGAGCGGCTCGGCCGCGTCATCGACGTCATCACGACCGTCCGCTCGTGGCGCAACGGCGCCAACGTGCCGCCCGGCCCGGTCCTGCCGGTCCGCCTGGAGGCCGACGGCTACGACGACGAGGCCCGCGACCTGATCGCCCGCCTGGCCCGCCTGGAGCCGTCGGAGGACGCCGGCGACGCCGTCCCCGTCGCGATCCCCGGCGGCCAGCTGTCGATCCTCGCCGGCGAGCACGTCGACCCCGAGGCCGAGCGGGCCCGGGTGGAGAAGCGCCGCGCCGAGGTCGAGAAGCAGATCAGCTCCACCGAGGCGCGCCTGGCGAACGAGAAGTTCGCCTCCCGCGCCCCTGCGGACGTCGTGGCCGCCGAGCGCGCGAAGGTCGAGGCCCTGCGCGAGGAGCTCCGCACGCTGTGATCCTCGGCGTCCCGCCCGGTGAGGGCGAGGTCCACGCCGACGAGCGGCTGCAGCGGGCGGAGGCCTGGCTGCTGGGCCGCGAGCTGTTCGGCATCCGCCCCGGCCTGGACCGGATGGTCGCGCTGCTGCGCCGGCTCGGCGACCCCCAGGAGCGCTTCGAGGCGATTCACGTCGTCGGCTCCAACGGCAAGACGTCGACCGTGACGATGGCCGCCGCGCTGCTGGCGGCCCGCGGCGTGCGCGCCGGCGCGTACGTGTCGCCGCACCTCGTGTCCTTCCGCGAGCGCGTGCTGGTCGACGGCGCGCCCGCGGACCCGGGAGCCTTCGCCGACGCCATCGCGCGCGTCCGGGCCGCCGCCGAGGAGCTCGAGTCCGGCACGGCCGAGGGCGCCGAGCCGATCGACGGCCCGGTGACGCAGTTCGAGGCCGTCACCGCCGCCGCGTTCCTCGTGCTGGCCGACGCCGGCGTCGAGTGCGCCATGGTCGAGGCCGGTCTCGGCGGCCGCTGGGACGCCACCAACGTGCTCCCGCAGCGCCGCCCGCCGGGCCCCGACGGCGAGCGCCGCCCGCCCGTCGCCGTCCTCACGTCGATCTCGCTCGAGCACACCCGCTGGCTCGGCGACACCGTCGCGGCGATCGCGGCCGAGAAGGTCGCGGTCCTCCGGCCCGGCGGCGTGCTGGTGCTCGCCGACGGGCTCCCGCCCTCGGCGCACGACGTCGCCGAGGCCCGCGCCGCCGAGCAGGCCGGGACGGTCGTAGAGGCCGCCGCCGACCCCGGCGCCGACGTCCCGACCCCCGGCGCCGCCCACTACCAGCGCCGCAACCTCGCCACCGCGATCGCGGCGGTCGGCGCGCACCTGGTCCGCGCCGGCGACGGCGAGCTCAGCCGCGACCCGGTCGCCGAGCGCGACGTCGCCACGCGCGTCGTCGTCCCCGGCCGCTTCGAGGTCATGGAGCGCCCGGCGCCCGGCGAGGACGGGGTCACCGTGATCCACGACGGCGCGCACAACGAGGCCGGCTTCCAGGCCCTGGCCGACGCGCTGGACGCCGCCGCGCCGTCGCGGCCGCTGGTCGCCGTCGTCGGCGTGCTCGACGACAAGGACCCGGCCGGGATGCTCGCGGCGCTGGAGCGCTGGTGCGACGTCCTCGTGGCGACCGCGCCGTCGAACCCGCGGCGGCTCGAGGCCGAGGCGCTCGGCCTCACCGCCGTCGCCGCGCTGTCGGGTCGCGAGGTCCACGTCGTGCCGGGTGCGCACGGTGCGCTCGCGCAGGCCCGTACACTGGCTGGTCCGCGCGGTACGGTGCTCGTCACCGGATCCCTGCACCTGGTCGCCGACCTCCGCCGAGGACCCGGCGCCGGCCCGGGAGCGCGGTTCTGACCATGGCCCCGACGACCCCTCGCCACGACGACTCCATCCCGGTGCTCCGCATGGTGCTGGCCGTGGCGGCCGTCGTCGCGCTCGTGATCCTGGTGTTCTTCGGGATCGGCTACGGCCTCGGACGGGCCTTCGTCTGAACCAATCCGCCCTCGCGGCAAGGAATCACCCCCCGCGACGGCGAACACCCGCCCTGTGATCCACATGACTGATCCCCATGCCTGATCTCCTCGCCGTCTTCGGCATCGACAACTCGACGCTCGACGTGGTCGTCAAGCTGCTCGTGCTCTTCGTCGTCCTGATCTGGCTCGCGCTGGTCTACTACACGTGGGCCGACGCCCGCCGGCGGATCACCGACCCGGTCCTCATCGGCACGGCCACCATCGCCGCGCTCGTGCTGCCGTTCGCGGGCACGGTCATCTACATGGTCGTGCGGCCCCCCGAGTACCTGGACGACGTCCGCGAGCGCGAGCTCGAGATGCAGGCCGCCGAGGCGCGCCTCCTGCAGTCCGGCGTCCTGCTCTGCCCGCACTGCGAGTACCAGGTGCAGAAGGACTTCCTCCGCTGCCCGTCGTGCCTGAAGAAGCTCCGGGACCAGTGCACGGGCTGCGCCCGCCCGCTCGACCCCGAGTGGCGGATCTGCCCGTACTGCGAGACCGAGATCGAGGGCCGCACGCCCCGCCGTCGCCGTCGCGGCCGCACGGAAGCGCGCGAGACCGAGCAACAGGCATAGCGACCCGGACGGCGGTCCGGGCGCGCGGCTGCTTCACTTTCCGGCGTCCGTAGACCCGACGCGCGGTGCGCCGCGCAGGAAGCGACCTCCCATGTCCCGCACCCTCATCCTCGTGAAGCCGGACGGCGTCCAGCGCCAGCTCGTCGGCGACGTGCTCGGCCGCTTCGAGCGCAAGGGCCTGAAGCTCCAGCAGCTCAAGCTCGTCGCGCTGGAGACCGCGGTCGTCGAGGAGCACTACGCGCACCTCAACGACAAGCCGTTCTTCGGCGAGCTCGTCTCCTTCATGGTCCAGAGCCCCGTCGTCGCCGCGATCCTCGAGGGCCCGTCGGCCGTCGAGGTCGCCCGCCAGATCATCGGCGCGACCAACCCGCTCGAGGCCGCGACCGGCTCGATCCGCGGCGACCTGGCCATCGAGGCCGGCGAGAACGTCGTCCACGGCTCCGACTCGGACGAGAACGCCGAGATCGAGATCAAGCGCTTCTTCCCGGAGATCGGCTGAGCCGATGAGCGGGGCGGCCCGCCCGGGGACGGTCCCCGCGCCGTGGTCGCCCACCCCCGGACGGGGTCCCCGCCGGTGAGCGACCTCGTCCTGGCCTCCGGGTCCCCGCAGCGCCGGGCGATCCTCGAGACCCTGGCCGTCGCGCACCGCGTGCGGGTCCCGGACGTCGAGGAGACGTCCGACGGCGACCCCGTGGACGTCGCGGTCGCGAACGCCCTGCTGAAGGCCCGCGCCGTCGCCCGCGACGAGCCCGCCGGGACCCTCGTGCTCGGGTCCGACACGGTGATCGTCGACGGCTCCGGCGACGTGCCCCGCGCAGTCGGCAAGCCCGCCGACGCCGCGGGGGCCGCCGCGATGCTCCGCCGCTGGTCCGGCGCGGGGCACCACGTGGCGTCGGCCGCGGCGGTGGTGCGGGCCGGCGGGCCGGGCGCCGCCGACGGGACGCTGCTCGCGTCCGCCGACACGACGCTCGTCCGCTTCCGCGCGCTCTCGGCCGCCGACGTCGACTGGTACGTCGGCACGGGGGAGTGGCAGGGCCGGGCTGGCGGCTACGCCATCCAGCTGCGCGGATCGCTGCTCGTCGACGGCGTCGAGGGGGACTGGTGGACCGTCGTCGGGTTGCCCGTGGCGCTCCTGTCCCGAGAGCTCCCCGACATCCTGCGGTGATCGCCGTCCGTCCGCTGCGGCACCGCCCAGCGGGCGCCGTCCGTCCGCGCCCCGGCGGCCCCGCGGGCGCCCCGGCCGATGCCACACCGGCCTGAGCGGGTCGCCCAGGCGACCCCGTACCGGATTCCGGCGGTCCGACCGCCGGGAACGCCCGTGGAAGCAGGGGATTCCGCGCGCCCTGCACGCCCGGATGCACCGGCGGACCGGAGACGGCCCTCCGATAGACTCCGCCATCGTTCCGCGGCGGTGGTGCGGCACGACGTCCCCCCGACGAGTGCCCGTTCCCCGAGACACCGCGGAACCGGACCCTGCCTCGATGAGCATCTTCAGCTACCTGACCGGGATCGGCAGCCGCGACATGGCGGTCGACCTCGGCACCGCCAACACGCTGGTCTACGTCCGCGGCCGCGGGATCGTGCTCTCCGAGCCATCCGTCGTCGCGATCGATTCACGGTCGGGGGAGGTCCACGCCGTCGGCATCGAGGCCAAGCGCATGCTCGGCCGCACGCCGGGCACGATCCAGGCGATCCGCCCGCTGAAGGACGGCGTCATCGCCGACTTCGACGTGACGGAGGAGATGCTCCGGCACTTCATCCAGAAGGCGCACCAGAACCGCTTCGCGCACCCGCGCGTCGTCGTCTGCGTGCCCTCCGGCGTCACCGGCGTGGAGAAGCGCGCCGTCGAGGAGGCGTCGATCTCCGCCGGCGCCCGCCAGGCGTACCTCATCGAGGAGCCCATGGCCGCCGCGATCGGCGCCGGGCTCCCCGTCGCCGAGCCGACCGGCTCGATGGTCGTCGACATCGGCGGCGGCACCAGCGAGGTCGCCGTGATCTCGCTCGGCGGCATCGTCGTCTCGCAGTCCGTCCGCGTCGGCGGCGACGAGTTCGACGAGGCGATCGTCGCCTACGCCAAGCGCGAGTACAAGCTCCTGATCGGCACCCAGATGGCCGAGGACGTCAAGCTCGAGGTCGGGTCCGCGTACCCGATGGTCGAGGAGGTCCAGACCGAGATCCGCGGCCGCGACATGGTCTCCGGCCTGCCGAAGACCGTCGTGATCACGTCCGAGGAGGTCCGTACGGCGCTCGAGGAGCCGCTGTCGACCATCATCGAGGCCGTGAAGGAGACGCTGGACCGCACCCCGCCGGAGCTCTCCTCCGACATCATGGACCGCGGCATCATGCTGGCCGGCGGGGGATCGCTCCTCCGCGGCCTGGACGAGCGCCTCCGGGAGGAGACGCAGATGCCCGCACACCTGGCAGAGTCCCCGTTGACGTGCGTCGCCGTGGGCTCCGGCCGCTCGCTCGAGGAGTTCGAGGTCATCCACCGGATGAACCGCGGGCACTCGCGCCGCGGCGGCCGTCGCAACCGCTACTAGTCCCTCCGCGCGCCGACGTCCCGACGTCCCCCTCGCGCACCCCCTGACGTGATCGACCCCGCCGCCCGCCGACGCCGCATCATCCTGGCCGCCCTCGTGGCGGTGTGCCTCGTCCTGATCACCGCCGGCTTCGGGGCCTCCAGCGGCGCGACCGGCGGCCCGCTCGGCGCGCTGGGCGAGGGCGGCTCGAAGATCGCCAAGCCCGTCCGCGACCTCGTCAACTGGGTCGGCGACACGGCGGACGCCAAGGGCGAGAACCAGGACCTGAAGAAGGACGTCGCGTCGCTGCGGACGCAGAACGCCCAGCTGCAGACGCGGCTGCGCAAGTTCCCGAACATGCAGAAGCTCGCCGCGATGGTCGACGACCTGCAGCTGCGTCGCAACGACCCGCTGTCGGCCAGCGTCATCGGCAAGAGCCCGACCGCGTGGGCCACGACGATCACGATCGACCGCGGCAGCAACGACGGCGTGCAGCTGCGGCAGGCCGTCGTCGGCGCCGCCGGCCCCGGCGCCGGCCTCGTCGGCTTCGTCAGCGCCGTCAAGCCGAACCTCGCGACGGTCTCGCTGCTGCCGAGCCAGGACGTGGCCATCGGCGCCCACCTCGACGGCGTCAAGCCGGTGCTGACGATCCGCGGGGCCGGGGCCGGCAGCGTCGACGACCTCGAGCTCGAGTTCGTCCCGTCGACGACGGAGATCAAGACCGGCGCCGTCGTGACGACGTCCGGCACCGTCGACGACCCCGCCAAGTTCCCCTCCAACGCCCCCGCGGACCTGCCGATCGGCCGGGTCTGGAAGGTCGACCAGCGCGGCACCGACGAGCAGATCGGCCACGTCCGGCCGTTCGTCGACCTGCGCACGCTCGAGGACGTCCAGGTCCTGCGGCGCGTCATCAACGGCAACCGCCCGCGGAAGAACCCGGTGGCGACCCCCACGCGTCCGACGACGTCGACGGCCGCGAAGCCGCCGGCGTCCACGACCCCGCCGGCGACCACGACGCCCCGGCTGAACACCACGCCGGGGGCCGCGACCACCGGCGGCGAGCAGGACGGCGCGGCCGGGGCGACGGGCACGCAGACGGACCCGTCCACCGGGACCACCGCCCCGTGAGCCTGCCGCCGACCGTCCGTCGGGCCGGCAGGCGCCGGCGGCGTCGGCTCCGCCTGCCGGACCACACGGCCCTCGGCCCGCGTCCCGTCCTGCGGCTCGGCCTCCTCGGCTTCGCCGTGGCGATGCTCCAGCTGTCGTTCTTCGGCCGCGTCGACTTCCTGGGCATGCAGATCGACCTCGCGCTGCTGTCGGTGCTGATGGTCGCGCTCCTGACCGGCCCGGTCAGCGGCATCGCCTTCGGCTTCGGCGTCGGCCTGCTGATCGACCAGATCAGCGGGCAGACCAGCGGGATCAGCTCGCTCGTCTACGTCGTGGTGGCCTACGCCGTCGGCCGCCTGGGGGAGATGCGCGACCCCGAGTCCAGCATCGTCCCCGTCGTCATCGGGCTCTTCGGGACCGCCGCGGGGCTCCTGGTCTACAGCTTCGTCGAGCTGCTGCTGACCCAGGGGATCGCCGTCAACGTCGACATGGTGGGCGTGATCGTCGGCACCGCGGTGATCGACGCCGTGATCGCGCTGCCCGTGCATAATCGGATCAGGGCGTGGCTCCTCCCGATGCTGCCGGAGGAGGCTCGCCGCCGTCGCCGGCGCCGCAACTACGGCCGGCGGACGCCTTCGTCCGACATCGACGTGCGCATCCGATGAGCTCCCTCGACCGACGTACCCCGACCCCGCAGCTCGCGCTCCGCGTGGCGGCGTTCGGGATCATCGCGTTCGGGGTCTTCGCGATCCTCTTCCTGCGCCTGTGGTTCCTGCAGATCCTGCAGGGCGACCAGTACCTGACCGAGGCCGCCAGCAACGGCGCCCGCGTCGTCCGCGTCGCCGCGCCGCGCGGCAACATCGTCGACCGCAACCGCAAGCCGCTGGTCGAGAACGAGGTGGCGACGGTCGTCACCCTGCAGGCCGACGCGATCCCGGCCGAGGACCGTTCGGCGATCGCCAACTGGGGCCAGGAGCAGGGCCAGTACGACGTGTCCGTCACGCGGCTGGCCGACCAGCTCGTCAAGCAGCGCCAGGACGCCGACGCGACGGTCGCGGCGCGGCGGACGTCGGCGCAGAAGCGCCGCCTGACGCGCCGGATCGCCCGCGAGACCCCGACCCAGTCCAAGGCCCGGCAGGAGCGCGAATCGCGGCGGGCCAAGCGTTACGCCGACGCCGCGGACCGCGAGGCCACCAGTCGTCTGAAGGACCGCGAGCCGAAGCCCCTGCGGATCAGCCGCGACGCGTCGCCGATCCTGCGATCGCTGCTCGAGCGGATGTCGCCGCTCCTCGGCGTCTCGTCCCGCACGCTCTACGACCGCGTCGTGGCGAGCACCGTGAAGCTCCCCTACGGCGGCGTCGCGCTGAAGAGCCGGAAGGTCAGCCCGGGCCTGCGCAACTTCCTGCTGGAGCGCCAGGCGGAGTTCCCCGGCATCACCGTCACGAAGGAGTACCTGCGGCGCTACCCGTACGGCGGGCTCGCGTCGCAGATCTTCGGCAACGTCGGCCAGATCAGCCAGGACCAGCTGAAGGAGGCCAAGTACCGCGGCCTCAAGGCGGGCCAGCTGATCGGCCAGAACGGCCTGGAGTACGAGTACAACAGCTTCCTGCAGGGCCGCGACGGCCAGCAGATGGTCGAGGTCGACGCCCAGGGCCGCCCGACCGGCAAGGTCAGCGAACAGCAGGCGACGCAGGGCAACCGCCTGCAGCTGTCGATCGACCTGGGGCTCGAGAAGACCGGCCAGTTCGCGATGTCGAAGTTCATCGGGCCGAAGTCCGGCGACGCGATCGACACGAAGACGAACTACCGCGCGGGCGGCTCGTACGTCGCGATGGACCCGCGCAACGGCGAGATCCTGGCGATGGGCTCCTACCCGACGGTCGACCTCAACACGATCTACGGGACGATCTCCACCAAGCGCTACCGGCGCATGGTCGGCAAGCGCGCGGGCGTCCCGCTGCTGAACCGCGCGATCCAGGGTCAGTACGCGATCGGCTCGACGTTCAAGCCTGTGACCGCGCTGGCGGGGCTCTCGACGGGTGTGATCACCCCGCAGAAGGTCGGGCCCGGCGGCGCGTGCATCAAGGTCGGCCGCCTGGACCAGGAGTTCTGCAACTCCGGCAAGGAGGACCTCGGCAGCTCCGACCTCGAGGGGGCGCTGCAGGTCTCCTCGGACGTCTACTTCTACACGGTCGGCGCCGCCCTGTACTCGAAGCCGAACAAGCCCCTGCAGACCTGGGCCGGCCTGTTCGGGTACGGCAAGGACACGGGCATCGACCTGCCGGGCGAGGCGTCCGGCGTGATCCCTGACAGCGCCTGGCGAAAGAAGCGCAACGAGGAGGAGCTCGCCTGCCGCAAGCAGCGGGGAGTGGCCAACTGCGGGACGGTCGGTGACGTCAACGGCGGCTTCCTGCTGGGCGACAACATCAACCTCTCGGTCGGCCAGGGCGACTTCCTCGCCACCCCGCTGCAGGTCGCCACCGCCTACGCCGGGCTCTACGACGAGCCGGGCAAGCCGACGCAGGACCTGCACTTCCCGACGCCCCAGCTGGGCATGCAGATCCAGAAGGCCGACGGCGAGCTGCGGCAGAAGTTCGACACCAAGGGCCGCCGGACCGTCCAGGTGGGGGACCCGACCTGGAAGCAGCACATCCTCAACGGGCTGCACAAGGTGACGTCGACCCCCACGGGCACCGCCGCGAACGTCTTCACGGGCTGGGACCAGAGCCGCTTCCCCGTCTACGGCAAGACCGGCACGGCGCAGCGCTGCAACGACTCGCTGTGCCCCGACCAGGCGTGGTTCGCCGCGATGGTGCCCGACGCCGAGCGTCCGATCGTGGTCGTCGCGACCGTCGAGAACGGCGGCTTCGGCACCACGACCGCCGCGCCGATCGTCTGCCGCATGCTGCGCACCTGGTACGCGCAGGACAAGCGCACCGCGCCCTGCGAGCCCCTCAAGAGCGAGACGAACGGGACCGAGTGATGGCGACCGACCGCTCCTCCGCCGGCTCCGTCGGCCTGCGCTCCCCCCGCCGCCGGCGCCGCTCCCTCGCGGACGTCGTCGACGTCGGCCTGCCCTTCGATCCCGTCCTCGCCTTCGCCGCCGTGGCGCTCACGATCGCGTCGTGCATGGCGATCGCCGGGGCGACCACCGGCAACGCCTTCGTCGTGCGTCAGGTCGCCTACGGCATCGTCGGCATCGGCGTGGCCGCCGTCGTCTCGCGCATCGACTACGCCCGCTGGCAGGCGATCCGCTGGCCGCTCTACGCGTTCATGGTCGGCTCGATCGTCGCGGTGGCGGTGCTCGGCCAGAAGGTCAACGGCTCCACGCTGTCGATCAACCTCGGGTTCTTCAGCTTCCAGGCCTCCGAGCTCGGCAAGGTGCTCGTCGCCGTCGTCGCCGCGGCCTTCATCGTCGACCGGCGCAGCGTCGTGCACACGTGGACGACCACGGCCGGCGTCCTGCTGCTCGTGGTCGTCCCCGCCGGGCTCACGGCCGACTTCGGCTCGTCTCTGGTCTACGGGGCGATCGCCCTGGCGATCCTGCTGATCGGCGGGACCCCGGGCCGGCACCTGGCGACCATCGGCATCACCGGCGTCGTCGTGGTCGTCGCGGTCTTCGGCGTCCTGCCGGCGGTCGGCGCCCCGGTGCTCAAGGGCTACCAGCTGGACCGCATCACGGCGTTCCTCAGCCCGAACAGCGACCACAAGGTCGAGCCCGGCCAGATCGACGCCCGCTACCAGCTCAAGCAGGCCAAGGCGGCCATCGGATCCGGGCAGAAGACCGGGCGCGGCAACAACGCCACCCAGCAGACGCTGGGCTACCTGCCCGAGCAGCAGACCGACTTCATCTTCGCCTCCGCCGGCGAGCGGTACGGCTTCGTGGGCGTCGCAGCGATACTCTCGCTGTTCGCCTTGATCATGTGGAGGGGGCTCCGGATCCTCTCGACGGCCAGAGACTTCTACGGCGCGGTCCTCGCGGCGGGTATCTTGGCCATGCTGTTGTTCCAGGTCCTGGTCAACGCAGGGATGAACGTCGGCATCATGCCGATCACCGGCATCCCACTCCCACTTGTGAGCTACGGAGGGTCCTCCGTGCTGTCCACCTATCTCGCGATCGGCCTCCTACAGGCGATCTACGCGCAGGGCAGGGCAGCCGCGAGACGCGGCCCGACCGTGGACAGAACCGATTGAGGCAGCCATGAGGAAACAGGTCCTCGTGAGCGTGGACCGCGGGGAGACCCGCGTCGCGCTCCTGGAGTCCACCGAATCCGCCGGTCAGGGCGGCGCCAAGGGCGCCGGGGCCCAGAACGGCGAGAGCACCTCCACCGGCGGCCGTCGCCGGCGTGGGCGCGGTGGCGGAGGCGGCGGCCGGGGCCGCGGTGGCGCCCCGAAGGGCTACCGCGTCGCCGAGCTCTACTTCGAGCGCCGCTCCAACCGCTCGATCGTCGGCAACGTCTACAAGGGCCGCGTCGACAACGTCCTCCCCGGCCTCGAGGCCGCCTTCGTCGACATCGGGCTGGAGAAGAACGCCTTCCTCCACGTCGACGAGATCCGCCTGCCGGGCGTCAAGGTCCAGCGTCGCGGCCACGGCGGCGGCGGGGACCACGTCAAGATCTCGGACCTCATCAAGCCCGGCGACGAGCTCGTCGTGCAGGTCACGAAGGACCCGCTGAAGACCAAGGGCGCGCGGGTGACGATGGACCTGACCATCGCCGGGCGCTACCTCGTCTACGCCCCGCGCGGCGAGGGCGTCGGCGTGTCCAAGAAGGTCGACGACCAGGAGCGCAACCGCCTGCGCAAGGAGGTCAAGGACCTCGAGCTGCACGGCGGGGGCGCGATCGTCCGCACCGCCGCCCGCGGCGCCGTCCGCGAGGACTTCGAGCGCGAGCTGCCGTACCTCTTCAAGCTCCACGAGGTCCTCGAGCAGCGCGCCCAGGAGTCCAAGGGCCCGTGCATGGTCTTCCAGGAGGCCGACCTCTCGGTCCGCGTCGTGCGCGACATCTTCTCCTCGGAGTTCGAGAAGGCGATCGTCGACGACCCGCAGCAGGTCCAGCGCCTGCAGTCGTTCTTCACCCGCACCGCCCCGGAGCTCGTCGACAAGGTCGAGCTGTGGGAGGAGTCCTCGCCGCTGTTCGAGGCCCACGACGTCGAGGAGGTCATCGACGGCCTGCTCGGCCGCCGCGTCGACCTGCCCTCCGGCGGCTACCTGATGATCGACTACGGCGAGGCGCTGACGGTCATCGACGTCAACTCCGGGTCGTTCACCGGCAAGGGCAAGCAGGCCCGGCTGGAGGACACGATCACGCGGACGAACCTCGAGGCGGCCGAGGCGGTCGTCAACGAGCTGCGCCTGCGCGACATCGGCGGCATCATCGTCATCGACTTCATCGACATGGCGCGCGTCAAGAACCAGCGCGACGTCCTGAAGACGCTGCGCGACAAGCTCGGCGACGACCGCACGAAGACCTTCACCGCCGAGATCTCGAAGCTCGGCCTCGTCGAGATGACGCGCCAGAACGTCACGGAGGGCGTGCGCGAGGTCATCACCCGCGCCTGCCCGACCTGCGACGGCGACGGCGTGATCAAGAGCGAGGAGACGCTCGCGATCGAGTTCGAGCGCCAGCTGCGCGAGATCGCCTCGCGCGCCCCGGAGTCCTCGCAGGCGTTCCTCGTGCGGATGCACCCGGGCGTCGTGGCGGAGTTCACCGGCCAGAGCGCCAAGGTGCTGCACCAGCTCGAGGCCCAGACGGGCCGGTACTTCGTCTTCGAGGGCACCGAGCGGCTGCCGCTCGACGACTTCGAGGTCGTCATGGAGGGCTCGATCGACGCGGTCCGCGAGCGTGCGATCCCCTTCCAGGAGGGCGAGGAGGTCCTCGTCCAGATCGTCGAGCCCCACATGTACAACGTGGACGACGCGGTCGCCAAGGTCGGCGGCTACGTCGTCTCCGTCACCAACGGCGGGCGCTTCGTCGGCGAGAAGAAGCTCGTGCGCATCGAGCGCGCGGGCCGCACGTCCGCCAGCGCCGTCCTGGTCGGCCCGGACGCCGTCCTGCCGGCCGACAAGCCCGCCGCGCCCGACGGGTCGTTCTCCGCCACCGGCACGACGAACAAGCGCTCCTCGCGCCGCCGTCGCGGCGCCCGCGCGAAGGCCGAGCAGCAGGAGGCCGTCGAGCAGGAGCAGGACGAGGCCGACGGCTTCGCCGCCCGCGACGAGCGCGCGGAGCCCGACGCCGACTTCGACGAGCCGGTCTCCACCGACGTGCCCGTCGACGCCGCCGAGCTGGAGGAGGCGGCCGACGAGGTCGCCGAGGCCGCGCGGGCCGTGGTCGAGGCCGCCGACGGCGTGGCCGCCTCGTCGGACGACGACGATCAGGACGACGAGCGGCCGGCGCCCCGCCGGCGCCGCAGCCGCGGGGGGCGAGGCCGCTCCGGCGGGGCCGCCGCGACGCAGGACGGCGACGGCGAGCGCGACGACGACGTGGACGGCGACGGCGGAGCCCGCTCCGATGCCGACGACGACGACGGCGAGCCGGCCGGCCCGGCCGGGCGACGGCGGTCCCGCGGGGCGCAGAACGTCACCGAGGCGGGCTCCGCGGAGTCCGTCGAGGTCGACGACGACGCCGCCGGCGAGCCCGCGGCGGATGCCGGCGACGGCGTGACGGGCGACGACGCCGACGACGACGGGGCCCCGAAGCCGCGGCGCCGGTCGCGTGGTCGCGGGCGGCGTGGCCGCGGGGGTGCGAAGGCAGCCGACGGCGACGACGCCGATGACGTATCGTCTCCTGTCCGGCGACGCACCGGTGGTGCGCGCCGCTCTGCCGCGTCCCCAGAGGACCTCGCCTCCGGTGAGACCGCAGAGCCCATCTCGTCCGAGTGAGCCGTATCCGCATGAGTGTCTACGCAATCGTCAAGACCGGTGGCAAGCAGTACCGCGTCGAGCAGGGCCAGGAACTCCTGGTCGAGAAGCTCGACGTCGAGGCCGGCGGCACGGTCACGCTGGAGCCGGTCCTCGTCCGCGGTGACGCGATCACGGTCGACCCCTCCGCGCTGAAGTCCGCCACGGTCGGCGCGACCATCGTCGAGCACGTCAAGGGCCCGAAGATCCGCATCTTCAAGTACAAGCCCAAGCGCGGCTACAAGCGCACGACGGGCCACCGTCAGCCGCTCACCAAGATCCGCATCGACTCGATCTCGGCGTAACGCCGCGCATCGAAGGAGCACCTGAACTCATGGCACACAAGAAGGGCCTCGGCTCCTCTCGCAACGGCCGCGACTCGAACTCCCAGCGCCTCGGCGTGAAGGTCTTCGGCGGTCAGTCGGTCACCGGTGGCGAGATCATCGTCCGCCAGCGTGGCACCGTCTTCCGTCCCGGCGTCGGCGTCGGCATCGGCAAGGACGACACCCTCTACGCGAAGGCCGTCGGCACCGTCGCCTTCACGCGCGGCTGGCGTGGCCGCACCGTCTCGGTGGTGCCCGACGCGGCCCCCGAGGCCGTCGCCGCCGACTGACCCAGCACCCCTTCCGGCCCGCCGCGTGCGCGTGGCGGCCGAGTGCAGTCGCAGGACCGAGGACCCGCCCACCGGCGGGTCCTCGTCGTTCCCGGGGCGCCTTCGTGGCCTGACGCGGCGCGGCTCGGTGGAGCGTGCGGGGGAGGCGGCGCGCTGGGGCCGGGCCGGGGGCCGGGGTCGGTCGATCGTCGGCCACGGGGTGTCCGGGATCGTCCGCGGTATCCGAACGGGGGCCGGTCGGGGGTGGGGGTCGGTCGATCGTCGGCCACGGGGTGTCCAGGATCGTCCGCGCCGACCCTCGACGAGACGGCGGCGTCGCCCCCCGCCCCCGCTGAGCCCGTTCCCCGGACGGGCGGTCGGGATCAGGCCTCGGCCTGCATCCAGTGGCTGGTCGCGAGGCCGGCCACCGCGATCGTGCCGGCCAGGGCGGCCGTGCCGATGACGCCGGAGCGGGGGAGGGCCTTCGCGGCCGCCAGCGTCGCGCCGAGGTCGACGAGGTCGCCGAAGGACGCGGTGCGGGCCCAACGGTAGCCGCGGTCCGGGTCCGCGGCGGTGTGGACCTGCGCCATCCCGATCAGGGCGTCGCGGATGCCCAGGCCGCGCAGCTCGACTGCAGACCAGCTTCCCGTTGACCACCTTGCACGTCGTCTGATACCCGTGCGAGTACAGATCCTCGCCGAGCCAGTCGTAGCCGATGGGGGAGGGGCGCCTCGGCACGTACGGCACGAAGTTCGCCGCGTCGTCAGTGCTCCCCGACCCGTCGTAGCGGGCCACCGCCGGATAGGGGTAGACCGGCCGGCTCCGCTCACCCTTGGTAGCCACGATCGCGCCCGGCTTGACGCCGCGTTCCACCCAGTTCATCACCGGGGTGAGGATGTCGAAGGTGTCCGGCCCCAGCCCGCCCGAGCAGTGTGCCAGCCCGGGGAACATGTAGAGCACCGCGTCCCCGCGCAACCGGTCGTAGTACTGCAGCGTCGCCTGCGGCGAGATGTGCTGGTCCGACCATCCGTGCCAGAGCAGCAGCTTGCCCCCGCCGCGCTGGAACCGGCGCAGGTCCGGGTCGGTGGCGGACAGATAGCTCGAAGTCTGCACGGTCTCCCGGAAGGACTTCTTCGTGAACTTCAGATCGGTCAGCTGGTAATCCGGGTCGGCCACGTTGAAATAGGCGAGGTAGCGCAGGAACGACAGCGCGATGTTCTCGCTGAACGTGACCTGCCCCTGAGCCGCCGGCACGAACAGCGTCCAGTCCAGCTCACTGCCCCACTCGTGGGAGATCTCCTGTTCCAGGCGATTACCGCGACCGTCGGTCGCGCCATCGTGCAATTCGCGCACCACTGTCGCTTGCGCTTTGCTGAGGCACCGGGCGGCATCGGAGCAGACCAGGGTGTACGGGTCGAAGCGGCAATTCCTCGGGTCGTCCAGCACCCCGTCGACCAGTCCGTCGTACCCGTCGCACTTGGTCATCACCGCGTCGTGGATCAACGGCAGCTTGTCCGCGAGCAGGATGTACTTCCCGTCCGCGTCCTTGTTGGCCAGCACGTTCCACGCGTGGTGAAAAGTGTTCTGCACGACCAGGTTGCTGGCCGGGGCGCCGGCCGCGATCCCGTCGAAGTCGTCCGGATAGCGTTGCGCCTCCATCAGGGCTTCCCGCCCGCCGTCCGAGCACCCGCTGAAGTAACTGTAGGCCGGTGACCGCCCGTAGAACCGCTTGATGATCGCCTTGGCCACCTGCGCGGTGACGTGCACCCCGCGGTACGCGAAGTCGATCTGCGCCTGCGGGTTCCCGGCCGCCCACGACCCGTCGTTGAGTCCCTGGTGACCCATGTCGGTGGTGGCGCTGGCGATCGTGCCGTCCGCGATCGGCTCACACGTCGCAGCCTGGGTGTAGTTGATCCGGGCGCTCCCGCACAGCCCACCGCACCCCGTCTGGAGGTAACGCTGCGTCCACCCCGCCACCGGCAGCCGCATCACGAACGTGTCGGCCGGGGCGATGGAACCCTCCACCGCGCAGTACGGCTTCGGCGCTCCGGTGCTGACCACGGTCGCCGACGTGACGGTCACCGGCGCGATCTCCATCGGGGTACGGATGACATGCGGGTCCCCTTCGCCGGTGAGCGTCTGTCGCGGTCACGTGCCGCAAACGATAAATCTCGATCCAGGTCATCAGCAAGATGGATGCCAAAATTGTCAACAATCCGGGTAAGGGGCCGTTGAACTGCTTGTACTCCGGTTGATGGATTGTTGATGATCAGCAATGCCGCGGGGTTCGGCCGAGGCTGACGAGGGCGCGGTATCGTACCGGCACCGGGCTGCGCGACCAGTCCGTGAACTGGCTGACCGGGGCGACGGGACGTACATGTCTGCGGAGAACAACCTCACCGGCGCGCGCCGGTCACGACCGCGCAGGACGGACGAGGGCAAGGACAAGGCCACCGCGCGCGACGAGCTGCGCACGGCGATCCTCTCCGGTGAGTACATGCCCGGCGAGCGCCTCGTCGAGGCCCAGTTGATCGAGCGCTTCGGCGCGAGCCGCTTCAACATCCGCCTGGCCCTGCAGGACCTGGCCGGCGAGGGCCTGGTCGAGATCCAGCGCAACCGCGGCGCCCACGTCCGCAAGATCTCC
>NZ_JBFAPC010000077.1:0-26624 GCF_040675535.1 Patulibacter sp. NPDC049589
TCGAACAACCCGACCTGCCCCGACCGCTCCGCAAGCACCCACCAAGGATCCCGAAACCGCCGGACAGACCCCCGACAATTTCAGCGGTCTTCTAGCCTCGGAGCGATGCCGTGCCGCCTCCCCAGGACGACCGCACCCCTCGCCGCCACCGCCCTGCTCGTGCTCGCGGGCTGCGGGGGAGACGATCCGACGGCACCCGCCGCGCCGGCGCCGGAGGACGGTGCGGCGGTCACGCGAACGGCCCCGGGCGACGCGGCCGCAGGGGCCGGGACGGCCGGTGACCCGGGTGCCGCCGACGCCGCCCGCGGCGATGGGACACCGGACGACGGCGGGCGGACGGGCGACGGCGCCTCGGCCGGGAAACGGTCGGACGACCCGCCCGGGGACGGCGCGCCTGCGCCGATGCCCTCCCGCCTGGCCCTCGGCCAGATGATCGTCGCGCGGTTCTCCGGGCCGTCGCCGTCCCCGTCGCTGCTGCGCCGGGTCGGCCGCGGAGAGGTGGGCGGCGTGATCCTCTTCGCCGACAACGTGACGGGTGGGCCGAGGCGCGTTCGTCGCTCGGTGTCGCGCCTGCAGGCGGTCGCGCGGCGCGGCGGCCATCCGCCGCTCCTGGTGGCGATCGACCAGGAGGGCGGGTCCGTCCGGCGGCTGCCCGGCGCGCCCGTCCCGGCGGCCGCCGACATGGGCTCCGCGAGTGCGGTCCGGTCGCAGGGCCGGCGCACCGCGCGGCTGCTGACCCGGGCCGGCGCGACCGTCGACCTCGCGCCTGTCGCGGACGTCTCCTCCGGGGCGCGGGCGTTCCTCGGTGACCGCGCCTTCGGACGCTCGCCCGACCGCGTGGCGTCCCGGGCGTGCGCGTTCGCCGACGGCCTGGGCGACGGGGGCGTCGCGGCGACGCTCAAGCACTTCCCCGGCCTGGGTCGCGCGACGACGAACACGGACCTGGCGCGGTCGCGGGTCGCCGGCGGACCGGCGGCGCTGCGCGGCGACCTCACGGCCTACCGGCGCTGCGGCGGCGACGACACGACGCTGGTGATGATGAGCAGTGCCAGCTACCCCGGCCTGCTCGGACCGCTGCCCGCCGTCCTCACGCCCGACGCCTACCGCCGCGAGCTGCCCCGGGCGACGGGCGGCCGCCCGGTCACGATCAGCGACGACCTGGAGACCCCGGCGGTCACGGCCCATGACCGGCCGGCCCGTCGCGCGGTCAACGCCGGCCTCGACCTGCTGCTCTACGCCGGCTCCGAGCGCGCGTCGGCGGACGCGTTCGCCCGCCTCCGCGCCGACGTTCGGGCGGGCCGGATCCCGAAGTCCCGGATCCGCGACGCGGCCACGCGGATCACGGCGCTGAAGGCGCGGCTCGCGCGGTAGCGCGGACGCTCCGGACCTCCCCGCCGACGCCGAACGGCTGCAGATAGGCCCCGCTGGGCGCTACGAACCTGCGGTACCCACCCCCACCGCGCCGCCCCTCGCCCGGCCCCCGCCGGCGCCCCCACCGCCCGCGACCCCTCCCGACCGGCCCGTTCACCCCGGGTGAGCCCGCGCCCCGCGGGGTGAGGGCCCGGCCGGGGCCTCACCCGTCACGCCGGCTAGCAGTCCCGAGGGTGAGGTGAACGGCGCCGATCCCGCTCCCGGCGCCCACCGACGTCGTCCATCGGGCGCACGGCGGGGCGGCGTCCCGGCGGCAGGCTCCACCGGGTCCAGTCACCGACGCCGCGACCGTCTCTCCTTGGACGGGAGCGGCGTCCGGGGGCCGGATGCGGTGCGACCGCCCGGTCGTGCCGGACGAGACCACGCCGGCCGGGCCGCCCCGGTCGCCGAACCCTGGGGGGACGTCGTGCCAGCACGACCGCATCACCGAAGCGCCCGCACCTGGATCGCCACCGGCCTGCTCTGCACGGTCGGGCTGTTCGCCACCGGCTGCGCCAGCGACGACGACTCATCGTCCGCGTCGAAGTCCGGCGGGGGAGACACCGTCAAGGTCGGCGTGCTCCACTCGCTGAGCGGCACGATGGCGATCTCCGAGGTCTCGGTGAAGGACTCCGAGCTCCTCGCCATCGAGGAGCTCAACGCCAAGGGCGGCGTCCTCGGCAAGAAGATCGAGCCGGTCATCGAGGACGGCGCGTCCGACTGGCCGACGTTCGCCGAGAAGGCCCAGAAGCTGATCTCGCAGGACAAGGTCGCCGCGACGTTCGGCGGCTGGACCTCGGCGTCCCGCAAGGCGATGCTGCCGGTCTTCGAGCGCAACAAGTCGCTCCTGTACTACCCGGTCCAGTACGAGGGCCTCGAGGCCTCACCGTACATCTTCTACACCGGCGCGACGACCAACCAGCAGATCATCCCGGCGCTCGAGTTCCTGAAGGAGAAGAAGAAGACGAAGTCGATCTACCTCGTCGGCTCCGACTACGTCTTCCCGCGCACGGCCAACAAGGAGATCAAGGCCTGGGCCGCGGCCAACGGCATGAAGGTCCTCGGCGAGGAGTACGCGCCGCTGGGCTCCACCGAGTTCTCGACGATCGTCAACAAGGTCAAGGCCGCCAAGCCGGACGCGATCTTCAACACGCTCAACGGCGACTCCAACGTCGCGTTCTTCAAGCAGCTCGAGGGCGCCGGCCTGCCGGCCACGAAGCTGCCGGTCGTCTCCGTCTCCGTCGCCGAGGACGAGGTCCGCGGCATCGGCGCGGACAAGGTCAAGGGCCAGATCGTGGCCTGGAACTACTACCAGACGACCCCGGGGGCGGCGAACGAGGCGTTCGTCAAGGCCTACAAGGCCAAGTACGGCCAGAAGCGCGTCACGGACGACCCGATCGAGGCCGGCTACGTCGGCGTGAAGCTCTGGGCCGCCGCGGTCGAGAAGGCCGGCTCCACGGACCCGGAGAAGGTCAAGGCCGCGTCCAAGGGCCTGACGCTGGACGCGCCGGAGGGCAAGGTCACGATCGACGGCGAGAACCAGCACATCTACAAGACCGCCCGCATCGGCGTCATCAACCCCGAGGGCCTGATCGACACGGTCTACGAGTCCGACGGTCCGATCAAGCCGGATCCGTTCCTGAAGACCTACCCCTGGGCCAAGGGCCTGTAGGACGGACCCCGAGCCGGACCGCCCGGCCCGGGGCCCCGCCCGCCGCCCGGCCCGGGAGCGCACGCAGCGCTCCCGGGCCCGTGTGGTCGGCGGGGTCCCGGGCCGCGGGCGCCCGGCCCCCCGGTCCGTCACGGCCACCCCCGAAAGGAGCACCCGTGGAACAGCTTCTCTCCCAGATCTTCGTCGGCTTGAGCATCGGATCGATCCTCTTGCTCGTCGCCCTCGGCCTGACGTTCACGTTCGGCCAGATGGGCGTCATCAACATGGCGCACGGCGAGTTCATCATGGCCGGCGCGTACACCACGTACGTCATGCAGCAGGCGCTCGGCGACGGTGCGACCGCCACCGCCTTCCTGCTCGCGATCCCCGCCGCGCTGCTCGTCGCCGGGACCATGGGGCTGCTGCTCGAGGGGCTCCTGATCCGGAGGCTCTACGGCCGGCCGCTCGACACGCTGCTGGTCACCTGGGGCGTCGCCCTCGTCCTGCAGCAGGCCGCCCGCGACATCTTCGGCGCGCAGAACGTCGAGGTGAAGAGCCCGGGCTGGCTGAACGGCGGCACGCAGATCATCGGCGTCGACGTCGCCTACAACCGCCTCTTCATCATGGGCCTGGCGCTCGCCGCCACCGCCGGCGCCTGGTACGTCGTCGAGCGGATGAAGCAGGGCCGCCGGATGCGCGCAGTCATGCAGAACCGCCAGCTCGCGGCCGCCAGCGGCATCGGCACCGCCAGCGTCGACCGGCGGACGTTCTTCCTCGGCTCCGGCCTCGCCGGCGTCGCGGGCGTCGCGATCACCCAGCTGGGCTCGGTCGGACCGACGCTCGGCACCAACTACATCATCGACGCGTTCCTGGTCGTCGTCGCCGGCGGGCTCGGGAAGCTCCGCGGCGCCGTGATCGCGGCCGTCGTCCTCGGACTGTGCAACTCGCTGATCGAGTACTGGACGGAGGCGAGCCTCGCCAAGGTCATCGTCTTCGTGCTGATCGTCGCGTTCCTGCAGGTCCGGCCACAGGGCATCGTCGCCCAGGAGACGAGGGGTCTCGCATGAGCAGCGCCACCGACGACCCCGCGACCGCTCCGGCGGCCGCGGGGACCACCCCCGAAGGCGGCGGGCCCGGCTGGTTCCGGCGCAACGTCGTCGGCACGAAGGCCGACGTCGGGCCGCGGATCGCGTTCGCGATCATCGCGTTCCTCCTGATCGTCGTCGCCCCGGCGATGCTCTCGAGCTTCCGCCTGGACCTGCTCGCCAAGTACCTCGTCTTCGCGATCGTCGCGGTCGGGATCGCGCTGGCGTGGGGGCGGGGCGGCATGCTCGTCCTCGGCCAGGGCCTGTTCTTCGGGCTCGGCGGCTACGTGATGGCGATGCACCTGCAGCTCGCCGACGCGCCCGAGGGCCAGAACCCGATGTTCATGAGCCTCACCGGCGCGGAGGACCTGCCGGGGCTCTGGAAGCCGTTCGAGTCCCCGGTCTTCACGCTGATCATGGTCGTCGTGCTGCCGATGGCGGTCGCGACGCTGCTGGGCCTCCTGGTCTTCCGCAGTCGGGTCCGCGGGCCGTACTTCGCGATCCTCACGCAGGCGCTCGCGGCGGCGTTCGTGATCCTCCTGGTCGGCCAGCAGGACCTCACCGGCGGCACCAACGGGCTGACGGTCTCGACGTTCTTCGGGCTCGACCTGGCCGACAGCGGGGACAAGCTGACGCTCTACTTCGTCGTCCTCGCGGCGCTGCTGGTGGTCTTCCTGATCGCCCGGCAGATGGTCCGCAGCCGCTACGGCAAGCTGCTCGTCGCGGTCCGCGACGGGGAGGACCGCGTGCGCTTCCTCGGGTACAGCCCGACGACCGTGAAGGTCGTGGCGTTCGCGTCCGCGGCCGGCATGGCGGGGATCGCCGGCGCGCTGTTCGTGCCGATCGTCGGGATCATCTCGCCGACGTCGCTGGGCATCGTGCCGTCGATCGAGATGGTCATCTGGGTGGCCGTCGGCGGCCGGATCTCGATGGCGGGCGCGATCGCCGGCGCGGTCCTCGTGAACTTCGCGAAGACCGAGCTCAGCGAGCAGTTCCCGTCCGGCTGGCTCTACGCGCAGGGGCTCCTGTTCATCCTCGTCGTCGCGTTCGCGCCGGCCGGGCTGGCGGGTGCCGGTGCGTGGCTGAAGGGCTGGCGCGAACGGCGCGGAGCGCGCGGCACCAGCGGGCCCGGGATCACCGGGCGCACGGCGGAGGAGGCGGCATGAGCACCCCGACGACCACCCCGCCCGAGGCGGCGAAGAAGCGGGACCCGACGGCCCCGTGGCCGATCCTGCAGATCCGCGGGCTGGGGGTGACGTTCGGGGGCTTCCAGGCCCTGACGGACGTCGACCTCGACGCGCGGCAGGGCGAGGTCCACTTCCTGATCGGCCCCAACGGCGCCGGCAAGACGACGCTCGTGGACATCATCACGGGCCTCACGAAGCCCACGACGGGGTCCGTGAAGTTCGACGACCAGGAGCTCACGGGCCACAAGGAGCACCGGATCGTCCACATGGGCGTCGGCCGGTCGTTCCAGGCGGCCACGGTCTTCGAGACCCTGACCGTGGCGGAGAACCTCGACATCGCGGCGAGCTTCCGGATGGGGCTGCGCAGCCTCCTGCGGCAGCGCCGCGGGATGCGGCCCGAGGTCGTCGAGGCGCTCGAGGTCACCGGCCTGCGCGACGTCGCGGACCGCCCGGCGGGCGAGCTGGCGCACGGCCAGAAGCAGTGGCTGGAGATCGGCATGCTGTTCACGCAGAAGCCGCGGCTGCTGCTCCTGGACGAGCCGGTCGCCGGCATGAGCCCCGACGAGCGAACCCGCACCGGCGAGCTCGTCCGCTTCGTGGCCAAGGACTGCACGGTCCTCGTCGTCGAGCACGACATGGACTTCATGCGGCGGTTCGCCGACCGCGTGACGGTCCTGCACGAGGGCAAGGTGCTCAAGGCCGACGCGACGGTCGCCGAGGTCCAGGCCGACGCCACCGTCCAGGAGGTCTACATCGGGCGCGCCAAGGACGACCGCAACTCGGTCTCCCGCGGCGCCGCCGACGCCGGCGAGGCGCCGTTCGCTCCGCCGGCCGACGACCCGGACGCGCCGGGCCCCGCCCCGCTGGACGCGGGCGTCACCGACGCGCCGGGCGCCCCGCCCGCGAGCGCCACCACGAAGGAGGAGGACGCATGAGGCTCTCGGCCGTCGACCTCGACGTCGCCCACGGGCGCACGCAGGTCCTGTTCGGCGTCTCCATGGCCTTCGAGGAGGGCGGGAGCACCTGCATCCTCGGCCGCAACGGCGCCGGCAAGACGTCGCTGATGAACGCGATCATGGGGGTGCTGCCGGTCCGCTCGGGCACGGTCGCCCTCGACGGCGAGGCCATCACCGGCATGGCGCCGTGGGACCGCGTCCGCGCGGGCATCGGCTACGCGCCGCAGGAGCGCTCCGGGTTCGGCGGCATGTCCGTCGCGGAGAACCTCGCGGTGGTGCTGGAGGCCCGCAAGGGCGCGAAGCGGTCGGACATCGACGAGGTCCTGGACCTCTTCCCGCGCCTGAAGCCGCTGCTCAAGCGGCCGGTGGCGTTCCTCTCCGGCGGCCAGCGCCAGCAGCTCGCGATCGCCCGCGCGCTGCTGACGAAGCCGCGGCTCCTGATGCTCGACGAGCCGACCGAGGGCATCCAGCCGTCGATCGTCGCCGAGATCGAGGAATCGATCCTGGCGCTGCGCGACCGCGACGGCATCGGCCTCCTGATCGCGGAGCAGTACGTCGAGATGGCGCTGCGGATGGCCGAGGACTACGTCGTCCTCGAGGCCGGCCACGTCGTCGCCAGCGGCAAGACCGCAGACATGGACGAGGCCGCCGCCGGCAAGCTGCTGGCGATCTGAGGAGCCGGGAACCGCGGCGCCCGCTCGGGAGGCAAGTGCGCGATCGGGCCCTGCGGAATCGGGCGGGAGATCCGCCGGTCATCCGCCGAACGGACCGGAGGGCGGGCAGGCTGAGCTCCCCGGGACGGGGTCGGCGATCCCCAGGGTGTTCCCGGCAGTCAAGGGGCGGTATCGGATGCGGTAGTCAGCCGCCTTCCACCACTCCGAGAGGACGTATCGGTTCATGTTCGGGGTGACGATCTGGCGAATGATGCGACGCCCACAGGCGACCTGCTTGAGCCCTCCGGACCCCCACGCACCCTGGACCCCTGCGACACCTCTTCGGGCGCCGACGTAGCTCGTCAGCCACGTTGCTTGAGCGATGTTGTCCGAGGCGACCACGGCGGTGGGAACGAGGTCTGGTCCGATCGCGGCGATGAGCGATTCATTGTCCGTGTACTGGCCCGTGGACGGATCGAGCGATCGCCGGACGCCGAACGCGCCCGCGAGCAGGAGCACACCCAGGACGATGACCGACGCGGCGTTCTTCTTGAGCGTCGCGGCGAGACCGACGAGGAGGAACGGGATCGCGGGGACGAGGTATCGCGGCGTGACGATGTCGGGACCGACGGCGGAGACGACGACGATGAGGCCCGGTCCGCCGAGACCCGCGAGCAGGACGGCCCGCCTCCGGGCCCCGCGCAGCGCGAGCGCACCTGCGGCCAAGATGAGGGCCGCGATACCGACGGTGCGCAGCCACTCGTCACCGTCGAATCGACCTTGCCACGAGGTCGCGAGGACACGACGGAGGTCGAGACCACCGAGCTCGGTGAACGCGTCGACGCCGGCCCCGGCGGAGTCGTATTGCGTTCGCGCGAAGATCGCGGCGGCGACCCACAGGGCTCCGGCGATCCCGACAACTAGGAAGGCGCGGCGGCGCGGCGCGCGCAGCAACACGGCCACAGCAACGATGGCGGCTGGAAACGCGGCGACGTAGTGCATCCACGGAACGAGGCCCAGCATGATCGCAGCAACGACTGAACGCTTCGGAGTCCATCCGCGGTCGGCCGCATGGAAGAGGAGGACCGCGGCGAGCGCAGCAGCGGTCGCTGACGGGCCGTAGGCGCGAACCTGTTGGCCGTACTGCAAGAGCGCTGGCGAGAGCGCAGTGAGCCACGCCGCGGCAACGATCCCGAAGCGGCTCGCCCCGATCTGACGAGCGAGGACCGCCGTCAACGGGATGAGCGGCAACGTCGTCAGGACGACCGGCAGACGCATCGATGCGTGCCCGTTCTTTCCGAGACCGTCGACGACCGCGCGAAGCGCGAGGTAGAACGGCGGAGGGGCGACCTCCTGCTCCTTCAGGACGTCCCAGAACCCGCTGAGCGTTGGCTGGCTGGCGACGTACCAACTTGCTCCCTCGTCGAGAAACAAGGGTGCACCGAGTTGCTGAACCCACATCGCCAGGGCGCAGAGCGTCGCGGCGAGCACCCACCAGACGGTCGGGTCGAATCCGCGAATGCGCGCGCTGATGGGGGCTGCGGGGGCCTGTGGTTTGACGGAAACGGCGCTCACGGTGGGACCTTGCCGATACTTGAGGTCCGGCGAACGCTATCCGGGATCGCCGCCCTGCGCGGGCACGCAGGACGGCCCGCCATCTACGGCTGGTGCGCCGCGGGCGACCGCCCTGCCCGCACTCAGCCAGGGCGACCCCGAAGACGGCAGAGGATCTCCACCTGACGGCAGGCGACGCCCCGAGCGAGACCATGACGTTCCAGACGGCGCCTGGGCTCGGTCGACGTCTACATCACTGGCAGAGACGCGAGCAGATCTGCGCCCAAGCGTCCTTCGGCTGCCACCCCACCGTGAACGGCAGGGGCCACTCGTGGTTCGGTCCCCCGGCCGGAACGAACGCATCTCGCCACGTGTACTTGTCCCCGACCCCCCAGGTATTGAAGCCGGTACACCCCACATCGTTCTGGCATGCGCTTGCGATGTTGGCGTAGAGGTCCCGCTGTGCCAATGCCTGGCCGGTGGACGAGACGTACGAGGAGGTCGGGATCGCGTACCGCACGTCCATCTCGGTCACCATCACGCTCACACCTCGGCTGGTGTACGAAGTGAAGTACGGTTGCATGATCGACTGCGTGTGCCCCGCCAGCGAGTTCGTGTCGAGGTGCATCTGCAGTCCGATCCCGTCGATCGGGACGCCCTGGCTCCGAAGTGCGAGGATCCGCGAGCGGCCGTAGCGGGACGCGTCGTTCTCGTCGTCGAGGCCCGCTTCGTTGGCGTAGAGCTTCGCCGTCGAGTCCGCTTCTCGGGCCCAGCGGAATGCGTCCGCGATGACGCTCTCGCCGAGCTCGTTGGTCCAGAAACACGGACGCTGCTTGCCGTCACCGTTGTTCGGCGAGCCTGGCGTCGGGTCGACGAAGAACTCGTTCGTGACGTCCCAGCTCGTGACCTGCGTCTTGTAGCGCAGGACGACATCGTGGATGTAGACGCGGAGGAACTTCCGGAGCATGTCCGTCCGGGTTTGGCCGTTGGGGAACAGGACGTTGAAGAGTGGGAGCCACGGTGGCTCGCCCTGGCCGTTCGTGCTGCAGAACACGAGGGTGTGCCCGCGCAGCTTCTTGTTGTTCTGTGCTGCGTATGACGCGATCTTGTCCATCGTCGCGTAGTTGATGCCCGTGGACAGCACGGTGTCGCCGATCATGATGGGCATGGACGTCCACAGCGCGTTCATCTTCATCTCGTTCTCCGGTACGAGGACGCCATAGTTTTGCTGGAAGGCGTTGCGGTACGCGGCTGCGTCCGGGGTGTTCGGCGACAGCTTGGCCCAGTCCATCGCCGCGCCGAGCGGCACCTTCCGCGCTTCCGCCACCGTTGCGAGGCTCATGGCAGCCACGACGCACAGCAGCATCGAGATCAGCATCGTGCGGATCGACCGACCGGCAAAGGTCGAAGGGCCGCCGGCCGAGCCATCGGCATCGCCGATCTGGCGGAACCTCCCTCCGTCCGACCACGAACCGTACCCCGTCGAAGGCGGGGTGTCTTCTCCTGAGTTTTTCACTGGTTCTCCTGGCTTCAGGGCGACCACGCCGACCCGTTGGGCAGCAGCGTATAGTGCGGCGTACGCATCGTGGAAATCGTCGATCTGTCGAGCCGATCCGGGCGCTGGAGCTGGAGCTTTACCCGATCGCTGAGGCGTCAGCGTCGGTGCTGGCCCGGGTGCGCTGCGCGGGGTCCGGACGACGCGGCGCCCCATGCGGGCGAGCTAGCTGATCCGTCGAGCGGACGGGCGGGGCGCGGTGGATGGCTCCGAGCGGCGCCTAGGCTAGGTCCGAGGAGGTGCATCTCGGCCGCCGGCGCTGGAAGGTCCACGCGGCGCCCGCTTCGAGCTCCGGGCGCTGCACGCCGGTGCACGTCGTGCTCGCCGGGCCGAAGGCGAACACCGTACGTGCCCGGCGCGATCTGCCTATCCGGCTAGTACGATCCGCGCGCCACCGAGCGCCGAAGGCCCCGCGCCGAAGCGTGTTCGGGACGAGGGCCCCGCTCGTCCGTAGCCAGTCGTCCCAAGGACCCGCCGTGCCCCGCGCCCCGTTCCCGCTCCGCCCACCCCTGCGCCTCCTCGTGGTGCTCGGGCTCGTCGGGCTCGTAGCCCTCGTCGTCGCCTTCGCCCCCCGCGGCGCGGCGCCGGTCGCGCAGGCGGCCGCGGTGCCGTCGGACTGCCTGCGCACCCAGGCGCTGCAGGTCGAGACGAGCCCGGCGCCGGGCGCCCTCCCGCAGCGGGTCGCGCTGCAGACGCGCCGGCTCGGCCCCGGCGCGTGGAGCTACTTCGGCGACCAGCGGGCGGTCGCCTACGGCCCGTGGCTGTACACCGGGTGGATCACGAACGGGGGCCGCGTCAAGGTCGCCCGCTACAAGCCAGGGACGACCGAGCCGGTGGAGGTCGTGACGCTCGGGACGACGGGCAACGACGACCACAACAACCCGAGCCTGATGGTCACCGCCAAGGGCCGGATCGTCGCCTTCTTCAGCCCGCACTCGGGGCGCTACCTGCCCAAGTCCGGGCCGGCGCGGATGTACTACCGCTTCACCGTCAAGCCCGGCGGGATCAAGGAGTGGACGACGGCGAAGGAGATCCCGGTCAACGCGCCCGGCGAGCTCGGCTTCACGTATCCCAACCCGATCTCGCTGAACGCCGACAAGACCTTCCTGGCGTGGCGCGGCGGCTGCTGGAAGCCCACGTTCTCGATCCGCGAGGGCACCACCTGGAGCCCGGCCCGCGAGATCGTCCAGGGCCCGAAGGGGCAGCGCCCGTACGCCAAGTACGCGGTCGGTCTGCCGGGCAGCGGCGTGGTGCACATGTGCTACACCGAGAGCCACCCGAACCAGAGCGACACGAGCGTCCACTGCCTCGAGTACAAGGACCGCCGCTTCAGCAAGGCGAACGGCGAGCGCGTCGCGGGCCTGAACGAGCTGCCGATCCCCGCCGCCAACGGCGACGTCGTCTACCCGTACGACCCGAAGCTCGGCAAGGCGTGGGTGATGGACGTCGCCGACGACGGCCACGGCCGGCCGCTCGTCATCTTCTCCGTGGGCTACTACCGGGGCTGGCAGCGTTTCATGTACGGGCGCTGGACCGGCGAGAAGTGGCAGGTCACCGAGATCGCTCCGGCCTTCTCCGACGGCTACCAGCGTCACACCGCGGGGCTGTTCGAGACCGGCGGCATGGCGTTCGACCCCCTGGATCCCTACGTCGTCTACCTGGGCCGCGTCATCGACCATCGCGCGAAGGTCGAGAAGTGGCAGAGCTTCGACCAGGGCCTGACGTGGGCGCGCGCCCAGCGTGTCAGCCCGACGAGCCGCAACTGCTTCCGTCCGACGACCGCGGCCGTGAAGGGGCGGACGACCGTGCTCTTCGTGTGCGGCAACCTCAAGGACTGGACGCACTTCCACACGTCGATCCAGGCGGTGACGCTCGGCGCCCCGGGCTCGGCGGCGCCCCCGGCCGACCCGACGCCGAACCCGCTGACGGCGACGACGCCGGCGACCGGGGCGGACCCGGTGCCCACCTCGACCGAGGCCGCGCCGGCGTCGTAGGGCACCGGCTGGGACACCCGATCCCCGGGCACCCCGGACCCGCGAGCTACGATCGGGGCGTGCGCTCGATCGCGATGCCCGGTCCCGAGATCGTCGGCGAGGCGGGCGACTCCCCGGTCGGACGGCTGGAGGTCGGCGTCTCCGCCCTGGTCCGGTGGATGGGCGGTCGGCCGATCCAGGACCGGGTCGGCGCGTCCGCGGGCGTCGACCTGCCCGCGGCGTCGGTCGGGCTGCTGGAGCACCTCGAGGTCGCCGGACCGATGCGGGTCTCGGACATCGCGGCGTGCCACCAGGTCGACACGTCGACCGCGACCGTCCGGATCCAGGGGCTGCAGCGCGACGGGCTCGTCGTCCGGACCCCCGACCCGGCGGACCGGCGGGTCTCGATGATCGCCATCAGCGTCCGCGGCCGGGACGCGGTCGCACGCCTGCGCGCGGCCCGCCGCGCGCTCCTCGCCGACCTGTTCGCGGAGGTCGACGCGGCGGAGATCGAGCAGGTCGCGGCGCTCCTGCGGCGCGTCGAGCAGCGCATGATCGACGCGGCCCACGGCTCCGCGGTGCCCGCGCCGTCCCCTTGAGTGCATGCAGCGGGCGGTCCCCGGCGAGGTAGTTGGGGACTACCAACCACCTGGTACGGTGGCCCGATGGCCCCCGCCGAGCACTCCGGATGAACGTCTCGATCATCGACCTGGGCACGGTCGGGCCCGACGGGGACGAGTCTCGCGCGCTCGCCGAGTCGATCCGGACCGCCCAGCACGCCGAGGCCCACGGCTTCCACCGGGTCTGGTTCGCCGAGCACCACGTGACCGCGTCCAACGCGTCGCACCACCCCGAGCTCCTGATCGCGGCCGCGGGCGCCCAGACCTCGCGAATCCACGTCGGCTCCGGCTCCGTGCTCCTGAACCACTACAGCCCGCTGAAGGTCGCCGAGATGTTCCAGCAGCTCGAGGCAATGTACCCCGGTCGCGTCGACCTGGGGATCGGGCGGGCCTCGGGCGGCCCGGCGATCGACCTGGCGCTGCGCCCGGATCGCCGCTCGCAGCCGGTCGACGACCATCCGCAGCGGGTGGCCGAGGTGCTCGCCTGGCTCGAGGGGACCTTCCCGGCGGAGCACCCGTTCGCGGGCCATCCGCTGATGCCGTCCGTGACCGGCCGCCCCAGCACCTGGCTGCTGGGCTCCAGCCCCCAGGGCGCCGGGCTGGCCGCGCAGCTCGGGCTGGGCTACACGTTCGCCGGGTTCATCAACCCCGGAGCGGCCGCGGGGGCGCTGCAGGACTATCGGCGGCGCTTCCGGCGTCGCGACGCCGGGCCCGCGGAGCCGCGGGCGATGCTGGCGGTCAACGTCTCCCTCGGCGAGGACGACGACGACGGGCGGCGGCTGGTCGGCTCGGCGAAGGGCTTCTACGCGCGGCTGGGCCGCCTCGGCGCCGCGGCGACCATCCCGCCGGGGGACGTCGGGCTCGCGGAGCTGACCCCGGAGCAGCGCGACGAGCCGACGTCGATCGTCCGCGGTCGCTGGCCGCGCTTCGTGGCGGGCGGCCCCGACGCGGTGCGCGCGACGCTGGAGGAGATGCTCCAGCAGAGCGGGGCCGACGAGCTGATGGTCCAGAACCTGATCGCCGACCCGGAGGACCGTCGCGCGTCCCACGCCCGCCTCGCCCGCCTCCTCGGGCTGCAGAGCGCGGCCCGTCCGGAGGCTGCGCCGGCGCGGTCGGGCACGTGAGCCCGGAGGACCAGCTCGCCGTGCACGCAGTGATCGCGCGCTACGGCCACGTCCTGGACACCGGCGGCGAGCCGTTCGCCACCGTCTTCACCGCCGACGCGGAGTTCGTCGTCGCGCTCCCCGACGGCACCGTCTCGCGGTCGCGGGGCATCCGCGACGTCGTGACGATGCTGACCGGCGCCCCGGAGGATCCCCGGCCCCGCCCCGACCGCCCGGCGTTCTCGCACCACACGACCAACGTCGAGATCGTCGCGTCGACCGACGACTCCTGCGAGGTCCGCAGCAAGTACTTCCGTCTCGGACCGCCCGGCGTCGCGATCGGCCAGTACCTCGACACCGTCGTGCGGACGCCCGACGGCTGGCGGATCGCCCGGCGGGTCACCGTGCCCCACGGCGGCTGACGCGCCGCGGCGCGGTGGTGCCCTCCAGCAGCGGCCCGGTCGCCCGGCCCTGCAGGACGACGCTCTGCACCGGGTCGCCGGAGAAGGCGACCGCGATCCGCCGCAGGCCCGGCCGCCCCGGCAGGCGGCTGCGGCAGCTCGGGTACGCCGGGTTGGTCTCGTCGTCCCGCCGCACGCCGCCGCAGGTCAGGCCGCCGTAGGCGCGGCGGAAAACCTCGAGGCTGTCCCCGATCCCGGCCCCCGCGGCGGTCTGGGCGTCGTCGTCGGTCACGACCACCGCGAGCACGCGGGAGCGGCTGACGACGAGGGCCAGGCCGTCGTAGCGCCAGGTCCCGCCGTCGGGCAGCTTCGCGGGCAGCGCGAGGTCGCGCGGCGCGTCCAGCGGCCGGCCTGCGGCGCGGTCGCCCTCCGGGACGATGGTGGGCGTCCCGAGGCGGGCGCGGACGTCGCTCAGGCGGGCCCCGACCTCGATGCCGCGGAAGGCGCCGGTCCGGTCGCTCAGCGCCGCCGGGCTCGCGGGGGTCCGGTCGATCACGCGGCGGTCGGTGTGCACGCCCCAGGCCGCGAGCGCCACCGCGAGCGTCGCGACGCCGACGGCGGCCCGGGGGAGGACCGACGCCGCCGACGGCCGGCGCGCGGCGGCCCGGCGCGACCCAGCCGCGGCGGCCCCGACGAGCACCGCCCCGAGGACGCCCATCACCGGCACGTCGAACATCGCCCACGCCAGCGGCGACTCCGCGCGGGACAGCGGCGCCAGCACCGCCAGGAGCGCCACGGGGAGCAGCATCGTCCGGAAGGCCGCGGTCGTCGCGGCGCCCGGGCGGGCGGCCGCGAGGCCCAGCGCGACGACGGCGACGCCCCACGCGACGTAGCCGCGGGCGCCGGAGGAGGGCTCCCACGGGTCGGCGGTGACGAGCAGGCTGGTGCATGCGGCGAGGACGACCGCGGTCCCGACGAGGAGCGTGGGCCGGCCCCGGCGGTCGCGGGCCGTCGTCGCGACCGCGTGCGCGCGCTCCTCCGCGTCGTGGACCATCCGCACCGCCTCGTCACGGACGCCGTCGGCGACGTCGCGGACGATCCGCGCCCCGCCGACGGTCCGCTCGCGGGTCTCGCGCGCGAGCACCCGCGCGACGGCGATCCGCTCCCCGAGCCGCCGCGGCAGCCAGCGCGGCACGTCGCCGGGCGCCGGAGCCGGACGGCCGGTCTCGGGACGGTGGTCGAGCCCGGCGCGGCGCTCCCACGGGCGCACCAGCGGCGGCGGCGTCTCGTAGCGCGCGGGACGGTCGTCGGCGTCCGCGCCCAGCTCCTCCTCGTCCGCACGCAGCACGCCCTCCGGGTACCCGGAGGGGCTCGGGTCGGAACGGGGACGGCGCGCCATCACGTGCGAGCGTACGGCGGTACGCGGGCCCCCGCATCAGGGACGCGCGGTGGCGATCACTCGACGTCTCCACGCGGGCGTCCACCCGGCGCAGCGCCTGTGCTCCGGCCCGCGCCCCTCAGAAGAGGAAGTACCGCTGCGTCATCGGCAGCGACTCCGCCGGCTCGCTGTAGGCCCGCTCGCCGTTCACGGTCACGACGTAGGTCTCGGGATCGACCTGGATGTCGGGCGTCTCGCTGTTGTGGATCATGTCCTGCTTGCCGACCGTCCGGGTGCCCGAGACCCCGACGACGCGGCGGTCCAGGCCGATCGCCTCCGGGACGCCGTCGGCGATCGCGGCCTGCGACAGGAACGTCACGCCGGTCTCGCGCGGGCCGCGGCCCAGGGCGCCGAACATCGGGCGCATCATCACCGGCTCGGGCGTCGGGATCGACGCGTTGGGGTCGCCCATCTGCGCCCACGAGATGGAGCCGCCCTTGAGCACCAGCTCGGGCTTGATGCCGAAGAACGCGGGCTCCCACAGGACCAGATCGGCGAGCTTGCCGACCTCGACCGAGCCGATCTCCGACGCCATCCCGTGCGTGATCGCGGGGTTGATCGTGACCTTCGCGACGTAGCGCTTGACCCGCTCGTTGTCGCCGGTCGCGTCGGTGTCGTCGCCGAGCGGCCCGCGCTGTTCGCGCATCTTGTGGGCGGTCTGCCAGTTGCGGGTCCAGACCTCGCCGACGCGGCCCATCGCCTGCGAGTCCGAGCTCATCATCGAGAGGACGCCGAGGTCGTGCAGGACGTCCTCCGCGCCGATCGTCTCGCCGCGGATCCGCGACTCCGCGAAGGCCACGTCCTCGGGGATCTCGCGGCTCAGGTGGTGGCACACCATGAGCATGTCGAGGTGCTCCTCGAGCGTGTTCCTCGTGTACGGCCGCGTGGGGTTCGTCGACGACGGCATCACGTGCGCCTCGCCGGCCAGGCGGACGATGTCCGGCGCGTGGCCGCCGCCGGCCCCCTCGGTGTGGAACGTGTGGATCGCCCGGCCGGCGATCGCGTCGAGGGTGTCCTCGACGAAGCCGGCCTCGTTCAGCGTGTCGGTGTGGATCGCGACCTGGACGTCGAACTCGTCGGCGACCTCGAGGCAGACGCGGATCGCCTGGGGCGTGGTGCCCCAGTCCTCGTGGAGCTTCAACCCGCAGACGCCGGCGCGGATCTGCTCCTCCAGCGGCGCGGGCGCCGAGACGTTGCCCTTGCCCAGCAGCCCGACGTTGACCGGCAGGTCCATCGTCTGCAGCAGCATCTGGTGGACGTGCCAGATGCCCGGCGTGCAGGTCGTCGCCTTCGTGCCCGACGCCGGCCCGGTGCCGCCGCCGATCATCGTCGTGACGCCCGACGCGATCGCCTCGTTGGCCTGCTGCGGCGAGATCCAGTGGATGTGGCTGTCGATGCCGCCGGCGGTGAGGATCCGGCCCTCGCCGGCGATCACCTCGGTCGCGCCGCCGACCGGCAGCGTGACGCCGTCCATCGTGTCCGGGTTGCCGGCCTTGCCGATGCCCGCGATCCGGCCGGCCTTCAGGCCGACGTCGGCCTTGACGATCCCCCAGTGGTCGACGATCACGACGTTCGTGATGACCGTGTCCATCGCGCCGCCGGCCGCCGTGATCGTGCCCTGGCCCATGCCGTCGCGCAGCGACTTGCCGCCGCCGAAGACGGCCTCCTCGCCCGCGAGCGTCAGGTCCTCCTCGACGCGGACGGTCAGCGCGGTGTCGGCCAGGCGGACGCGGTCGCCGACGGTCGGGCCGTACATCCGCGCGTAGCGGTGGCGGGAGAGGCTGCTCATCGGTCGGACTCCGGGACGGAAGGGGTGGTGGGGCGGGCGCCGGCCGGCACGAGGGGACGGCGGCGGGGCCCCAGAGAGCGACGGGCGGGCCGCATCACGGGGCGTCGGCGAAGGCGGTCGTCGTGCCCGACGGCCCGTCGTCCAAGAAGCCGCCGGCCTTGAGCCGCTCGAGCGCGGCCCCGCGCATCCCCGGCTCGTCCAGCGCGCCCTCGACGAGCCCGTGGAACCCGCGGATCACGCGGCCTCCGCCGAACGGCAGGACCTCGACCTCGCGGACCTCGCCCGGCTCGAAGCGCACCGCGGTGCCCGCCGGGATCGCCAGCCGCATCCCGTAGGCCGCGGCCCGGTCGAAGCGCAGGCCCTTGTTGGCCTCGAAGAAGTGGAAGTGGCTGCCGACCTGGACCGGACGGTCGCCGGTCGAGACGACGCGGATCGTGGTGCGCGGGGCGTCGGGGCGCAGCGGCACGTCGCCCGCGGCGGGCAGCAGCTCGCCCGGGACGATCGGGCCGGCGGTCATCGCGCACCCCGGGGGTGCCCGGGGCGCCCGGCCAGCGCGTTGCGGACCGCCGCGAGCGTCGGGGCGGGGCGCCCGGACGACGAGCCCGGGCGGGACGCGGCGTGGTCACCCGACGGGGCGACGGGCGACGTCCCGGCTCGTCCGGACGACGGTGCGGGGGCGCGCGTCCCGACGACCGGCCGCGACGGCCGGGCGAGATCCTCGGCCGGGTGTCGGGCGTGCTCGGCCACGAGGGCCCGCCGGACGGCGGCCAACCGGGTGGCGGGGAGGGCGGGCTTGCGCATCGGGGACCTCACTCAGACGATCGGGTCGTGGACGGTGACGAGCTTGGTGCCGTCGGGGAACGTGGCCTCGACCTGGACCTCGTGGATCATCGACGGCACCCCGTCCATGACGTCCTCGGCGGTCAGGACGGTCTTGCCGAACGTCATCAGCTCCGACACGCTGCGGCCGTCGCGGGCTCCCTCGAGCAGCTCGCTGGTGATCAGCGCGATCGCCTCCGGGTGGTTCAGGCGCAGGCCGCGTTCGCGCCGCCGGCGGGCGACGTCGGCGGCGACGTGGATGAGCAGTTTCTCCTGCTCGCGGGGGCTGAGACGCATCACGAACGATCCTAGGTCCCGTACCGTCGCTCGCGTGACCGCGCGGGGAACGGCCCGCCCGGGTGGTCTTGGACGCTCGGACAAACCACGACCACCGGGCCGCGGCCTAACGTGGCCGGGCGATGGCGACGTCTCCCTCCCCGACGACCACCGGACCACCCGGCCCCCGCCCGTCGGTGCTCGCGCCGTTCCGCGGCATGATCGGCACGATCGTCGTGCTGCACGTGCTCGGCCTCGGGCTCCTGCTCATCGGCGCGCGTGGCGAGCACCACCTCGACGACGGCCAGACCTTCGGCCTGGCGACCGGCCTGCTGGCCTACACGCTGGGCCTCCGTCACGCGTTCGACGCCGACCACATCGGCGCGATCGACAACGTCACGCGGCGCCTCGTGGCCCGCGGGCAGCGTCCCGTCTCGGTCGGCTTCTGGTTCTCGCTCGGGCACTCGACCGTGGTCCTGGCGCTGGCGCTGCTGCTCGCCGTCGGGGTCAAGTCGATCGGCGGCGCGGTGCAGGACGACGGCTCGGCCCTGCACACGGTCACCGGCCTGATCGGCCCGATCGTCTCGACGGTCTTCCTGCTCGGGATCGCGGCCGCGAACGTCGCGCTGCTGCGCTCGGCCCTGCGGCGCCGGCGCGCGGTCCAGCGCGGGACCGACGCCGCCCCGGTCGCCGACGACGAGATCGCCGTCCGCGGGCCGCTGATGTCGCTGCTCGGGCCGATCGTCCGCCGCGTCGACCGGCCGGGGCGGATGTACCCGCTCGGCTTCCTCTTCGGCCTCGGCTTCGACACCGCCACCGAGGTCGCGCTGCTCGTCCTGGCCGGCGGCGGCGTCGCGGCCGGGCTCCCCTTCGAGGCGATCCTCGCCCTGCCGCTCCTGTTCGCAGCGGGCATGTGCGCCTGCGACACCGCCAACGGCGTCTTCATGCGCTCGACCTACGACCGCGCGGCCGGCGACGCGCACCGCCGCGCCGGCTACGACGTCCTGGTCACGGGCGTCTCGGTCGTCGCGGCCCTCGGCGTCGGCACGATCCAGGCGATCTCGATCGCCGGCGAGCAGCTCGACCTCACCGGCGGCATCTTCGCCTGGGTCGACGGCCTGGACATGACGATCGTCGGCTACGGCGTCGTCGGCGTCTTCCTCGCGGTCTGGATCGCGATGATCGCGGCGGCGAGGCGGACGAGGCCGGGGCCCACGGCGACCTGAGGATGGCGGGGGGGGCGGGGCGGTCCGGGACCGCGGCGGTCCGGGCCGGCCGGCGGCGGGAACCGGGATCGGTACCTGGGAGGAACGTTTCCTGGTGGGCGTGGCCGGGGCGGTCGGCGGGCGGGCCCGGTTGGCGGCGGGAACCGGGATCGGTACCTGGGAGGAACGTTTCCTGGTGGGCGTGGCCGGGGCGGTCGGCGGGCGGGCCCGGTTGGCGGCGGGAACCGGGATGGGTACCTGGGAGGAAGGTTTCCTGGTGGGCGTGGCCGGGGCGGTTGGCGGGCGGGGCCGGTTGGCGGCGGGAACCGGGATGGGTACCTGGGAGGAATGTTTCCTGGTGGGCGTGGCCGGGGCGGTTGGCGGGCGGGCCCGGCCGGCCGTTGCCGGCAGCCCGCCGACCGGCCTAGAGCGCCGAGCAGCCCGGCAGCGCCACGGTGACCTTGGCCTTGCGGGGGATCGCGACGACCGCGCGGCGGTAGATCGGGGTGCCGTCGTCACAGGAGTCCGGGCCGCTGAGGACGATCGTGCCGGCTCCGCGCAGGGTGCGGTGGCCCTTGTGCGTCGAGCGGACGACGACCTTGCCGCGGCCGGTGGCCGTCGGGGCGCTCCAGCCGGTCCAGCGCAGCTTCACGCCGCGGGCGCTCTTCGACGCCGCGAAGGTCTTCGGGCCCTCGAGGATCTTGCCGCGGCGGTCGACCACGACGGCGGCGATCGGGTCGTCGTCCGGGATCCCCTCGATCTCGATGCCCGAGTCGTCGACCGCTACCGTGGGGTCGTCGTCCCCGACCGGGACGTCGGAGTCGTCGGCGGTAGCGTCGTCGTCCACGGTCGTGTCGTCGGCCGCTGCGTCGTCGTCGGTGACGCGGACGAGCGTCGCCGACACGCCGGAGGTGGGCGCGGTGGGGCTCGCGGTCCAAGACCCCCCGCCGGCCGCGAGAGCCGGTCCGGGGTGCAAGGCGAGTCCGGCGGTGGCGGCGCCGGCGACGAGGAGCGCCAGCGCGGCGATCCGCGGCGACCAGGTCGGTTCCGGGGTCTCGCGTGGGTCGGGGGCCGTCATGGCACCGACGGTAGGCGCCTGCAGGGCCACCGGCACGCGATGTGGACCTTCGGCGGACGGTGGGTCATACGACCGTCTATCGACGCCGTCGGGCCGCTCGGGCCAACGGGCCGCTCCGGGCCCGCCCCCCCGGCTGGCGCCGCCTCTGGCTGGCCGTGGCCCCGGCCTGGCTCCGGCCCCGGACCCCGCCGGCCCCGGCTGCTCCGGCTCCGGCCCCGGCTGCTCCGGCTCCGGCCCCGGCTGCTCCGGCTCCGGCCCCGGCTGCCCCGGCTCCGGCCCCGGCTGCCCCGGCCCCGGCTGGTCCGGCCTCTGCCCCCGCTGGCCTCTGCCCCCGCTGGCCTCTGCCCCCGCTGGCCTCTGCCCCCGCCGGCCTCTGCCCCCGCCGGCCCGGGCCCCGCCGGCCCCGGCCCCGGCTGCTCAGGCCTCGGCCCTCTCCGGCCCCGGCCCCGGCTACTCCGGCCCCGGCTACTCCGGCCTCGGCCCTCTCCGGCCTCGGCCCTCTCCGGCCTCGGCCCTCTCCGGCCTCGGCCCTCTCCGGCCTCGGCCCTCGCTGGCCCCGGCTGCGCCGGCCCCGGCCCTCGCTGGCCCCGGCCACCGCCGGCCCCGCCCTCGCCGGCCCCGGCCGCCGCCGGCCCCGGCTAGCGGCGGACCTTCACCGTGTAGGGCCAGAAGGTCACGCCCGTGCCGCCGCCGTTGCGCGCCTGCACGGCGCAGCTGACGGACCAGCCGCGGTCCGTGGAGCGCAGCCTGTACGTCGATTTGCTGCTCAGGCCGCGGTTGCGCTCCTTCTTGCCCTTCACGAACACGAAGGCGTAGCGGAACTTCGCGCCGCTGCGCCACGAGCCGCGGCGGCAGCGGACGGTGCGCCCGACGCGGGCGGCGCTGCCGGTCAGCTTCACGCTGCGGCCGCCCCGGGGCGACAGGGGGGTCTCGTCCGGCGTCAGGTCGCGCTCGACGAGGGCCGCGTCGATGAACGAGCGGATCTCCGGGGCCGCGACGTTGGCGTAGAGGTTGCGGCCCTCCTCGCACGCCTCGCCGGACGTGTCGATCACGCCGGCGAGGAACCGGCCGCCGGGCGCGCCGGACGCCGCGGTGCCGCCGGAGTCGCCCTGGCAGGCGCCGGCGCCCGCCTGGTCGGAGCAGAGCAGCACGGCCGGGGCGTCGGTGCCGGCGGCGTCGACGTTCTTGTCCTGCTGGCAGAAGCCGATCGGGATGGCGCTGACGTCGACGCTGCGCAGCGTGCCGAAGTCGTCGCCCCCGGTGGTGCTGAGGCCGAAGCCCGTCAGCTGCACGTCGCGCGAGGTGTAGGCGTACTTGTTCCTCGGCAGGATCGACGAGCCGACGGCGGGCAGCGCCAGGGCGCCGACGCGGCCGGTCGCGAAGTTCAGCGGCGCGGCGAGGGTGACCACCGCGACGTCGTCGTCGAACTGCGCCGGGTCGTAGCGCGGGTGGACGCGCACGGCCGCGGCGCCGACCGTCGTCGCTCCCGGGTCCGCGCCGGCGTTGTAGTAGCTCGGCGTGCCGGCCACGACCTTGACCTGGGCCGGCGTCGCCCGCGTGCCGTTGCTCTCGACGAAGCAGTGCGCGGCGGTGACGACGTGGAGCGGGTCGAGCACGGTGCCGCTGCAGCCCTCGCCGGACGTCGGGGTCAGCGCCGTGAAGATCGCCACGGTGTACGGGGCCCCGAGGGTGTCGGGCAGGACGGTGCCGCCGACGATCCTGGGGGTCGCGCGCTCGCCCCCGGACGGGGCCGCGGGCACCGGTTGCGGATCCCATGCGGCGTGCGCGGAGGCCGAGCCGACCAGGCTCACGAGCACCGCACCGAGGACGGTGAGGACGGTGCGCGTCGTCGTACGGGGGCTGCGTGGCGTCATCGAGGAGGTCTCCTGCCCTGGCGCGACGGCGTGATGCGCGTCGCGGGTGTACGCAACCGTAGTGGGGCTGCGGGCATCCGCGTCGAGGACCCGGGTGGGCCCCGTCGTGCGGGAGCCCGGCGATCGCGGCGGCCCGGCGCCGGGGCGGCCCGCGAGGACGGCCCGCGGCAGGTGCCCCGGCCGGGGCGATCAGGCGCCCGCACAGGCGCCCGATCGCCGCTGGTGCGGCCCCCGGATGCCCCCGCCGGTGCGGCCCCCCCCGATGCCGCCCCCCGGTGCGGCCTCCGACCGCGCCCCTACAGCGGGACGTGCGTCGTCAGGACCTCGGCGCCGTCCTCGGTCACGAGGATCGTGTGCTCCTCCTGCGCGCTGCGGGAGCCGTCGACCGTGACGGCGGTCCAGCCGTCGGCCTCCCAGACCCGCGCGTCGGGGCTGCCGAGGGTGAGCATCGGCTCGATCGTCAGCGTCTGGCCGGGGAAGAACCGCTCGGTGCCGCGGCGGTCGTAGTTGTGCTGGATGTGCAGGCCGTCGTGGAAGTCCGGGCCGATGCCGTGGCCGCCGAACTGGTGGACGATCCCGAAGCGCCCCCGCACGAGCTTCTCGATCGCCTTGCCGATGTCCCGCACCTGGCCGCCGGGCTTGACGGCCGCGATCCCGGCGTCGACGGCGCGGCGGGTGGCCTCCATGAGGTCCTTGGAGTGCTGGTCGACCGCGCCGACGGCGAACGTCTGGTTGAGGTCCCCGTGGACGCCGCCGTAGTACGCGGTGACGTCGATCGTGACGATGTCGCCCTCGAAGAGCGTCGTCTCGAGGTCCGGGATCCCGTGGCAGATGACCTCGTTGATCGAGATGCACGAGGACTTCGGGTAGCCCCGGTAGTTCAGCGTCGACGGGTAGGCGCCGCGGGAGACCATCGCCTCGTGGGCGGCGGCGTCGATCTCGTCGGTCGTGACCCCGGGGGCGACCTTGGCGGCCGCGGCGGCCAGCGCCTCGGACGCGATGTCGGACGCGACGCGCATGTTCGCGAGCTCCTCCGCGGTGCGGGCGCGCGGCGGATGGGTCGGGCCGGGCTCGCCGAGCAGGGCGTAGACGGGGCGCGGGATCTCGCGCGGGACCTTGCGGCGGGGGGAGAGCGGGCCGGGGCGGAGGGGCGGGCGCGACATCACCGGGAAGGGTACGCGGCGACCGAGGCCGGCCCCTCCCGGGTGCGCGTGCGGCGTCCCGGCGGACGCCACGGGGCGGCCGGCCCCGCCGACGCCCGCCCTCTGCCTGATGCGCACAGAACCGAGTGAACCGGCTGTTACTCTCGCAAGAGGTGTCGCGGTGAAATCCCGCTTCCTACTCCCGGCGCCGGCGCATGGTTTCCACTACCGATCACCGTGAAGGCCCCCGCGACGAGTGTGGGGTGTTCGGCGTCTACGCCCCCGGGCGCGACGTCTCGAAGTTCGCCTACTACGGGCTGTACGCGCTACAGCACCGAGGCCAGGAGTCGGCCGGCATCGCGGCCGCCGACCTGGGCGGCTACATCATCACCCAGCGCGCGCTGGGGCTGGTGTCGCAGGTCTTCAACGAGCACGACCTCCGCGCGCTGACGGGCGACATCGCCGTCGGCCACACCCGCTACTCGACGACCGGCGGCAACGACTGGGAGAACTCCCAGCCGGTGCACCGCAACGACCTGCGCGAGCTCGCGCTGGCCCACAACGGCAACCTCGTCAACGCGGTCGAGCTGCACGCCGAGCTCGCCGCCCGCGGCGTCACGTTCCGGGCGACGACCGACTCCGAGATCATGGCGGCGCTGCTCGCCAACACCCCGGCGGACTCGCTCGCCGACGCGATCGTCGAGGTCATGCCACGCCTGAAGGGCGCGTACTCGACGGTCGTCATGGACCGCGACCGCGTCCACGCCTTCCGCGACCCGCAGGGCATCCGCCCGCTCGTCCTCGGTCAGCTCGAGGACGACGCCTGGGTCGCCGCGTCGGAGACGTGCGCGCTCGACATCATCGGCGCGACGTACGTCCGCGACGTCGAGCCGGGCGAGCTCGTGATCCTCGACGAGCGCGGCATCACGTCGATCATGGTCCAGCCGGGCCAGCGCGAGTCGTTCTGCCTCTTCGAGTACATCTACTTCGCCCGCCCCGACTCGCGCATGAAGGGCAACCTGCTGCAGAGCAGCCGCGGGCGGATGGGCGAGATCCTCGCCCGCGAGTCCCCGGTGCTCGGCGCCGACCTCGTCGTCCCGGTGCCGGACTCCGGCATCCCCGCCGCGCGCGGCTTCTCGCGCGCCACCGGGATCCCGATGGAGGACGGGTTCGTCAAGAACCGCTACGTCCAGCGCACGTTCATCCAGCCCGGCAACGAGCTGCGCCAGCAGGGCCTGCGGCTGAAGTTCAACCCGCTGCCCGAGGTCGTCGGCGGCAAGAGCCTCGTCGTCGTGGACGACTCGATCGTCCGCGGCAACACGACGCGCCAGCTCGTGAAGATGCTCAAGGACGCCGGCGCGCGCGAGGTCCACTTCCGGATCACCGCGCCGCCGATCCGCAACCCCTGTCACTACGGCGTCGACATGTCGGCGCGCGAGGAGATGGTGGCCCACGAGCGCACCGTCGAGGAGATCCGCGAGCACATCGGCTGCGACTCGCTGGCGTACCTGTCGCTCGACGGCGTCTACGAGGCGGTCCGCGGCGAGCGCTCCGGCCACTGCGACGCCTGCTTCACGGGGCAGTACCCGCTCGCGGGCACCGAGGATCACCTCGGCAAGTTCGCGCTCGAGAACCAGCTGCCGATGGTCGCCCGGTAGGACCCGGGGGCGCCGTCGGCGCCCCTTGCGGGCCCTCAGGGCCGCGTGACGATCAGGCTGACCGGGTCCAGCGCGTCGCCGGCGGGGTAGAAGCCGGCGAACGCGTCGGCGCCGGTGGCGGTGAGCTTCGCGGGGACGTTCGACCAGCTGAGCGTGCCGCCGGCGCCGACGCCGGCGGGGATCGTGCTCGTCGCGGGACCGAGGTCGGCGAACGCGACGTTCGGGTAGTCCACGATCCTGCCGTCGGACAGCTGCTTGCTGGAGACGTCGGCGTAGAGGGTGCCCGAGGTCGAGGCGGCCGGGACGACGACGCGCGGGTTGCGCACCCACAGCCGCAGGGCCGCGGCCTCGCCGACGCCGTACTTCTCGAAGGAGACACTGCCGTGGAACGCCGCGGTCAGCGCGCCCGTGCCGGCGTCGTAGGTGACGGTCGGGGTCTTCCAGCGGAAGAGGCCGGCGGGCGTCTGGCGCGCGCCGTCGGAGGGCAGGATCGAGCCGCCGGAGAGCACGTAGTTGCGGAACGACGCGCGGACGCCCCACTCGATGGCGTCGGCCAGCGGCGCGGTGTCGACCGGCGGCGCGCCCGGGCTCGGGACGACCGGGGCGGTCGGCGTGGTCGGGCTCGTCGGGGTGCCGGGCATCGTGCCCGTCCCGGTGCCGGTCCCCGGGACCGTCGAGCCGGGGCCGCCGGGCACCGCGAGCCGGACGCTGAGGGTCGAGCTGGCGAAGACGCCGGCCTTCAAGCCCTTGACGCCGAGCCGGCCGCGCAGCGTCTTCGCCGCGGCGGCGGTCAGGCGCCAGGAGACCTTCTTCCTCGTGGCGGTCCGCCTGGCGACGTTCACCGTCAGCGACCGCGCCTTCAGGGTGAAGAGCGTGCGGACCGCGCCGCCGTCGATCCGGCCGACGACGCGCGAGCCGGTGCCCAGCCGGACCCGCAGAGCCGTCAGGCGGGCCCGGCGGCTGCCGCGCTGCAGCAGCAGGCCGTCGGTCGCGTCGTGCTCCAGGAGCGTCGCGGGGCCGACCAGGCCCGTGCGGACGGGCAGGGAGACCGTCGTCCGCGTGGCCTTCGCCGCGCCGAGCGCGTCGACGTCCCCGCCCGCCCGGACCGTCGGGAACCCAAAGCAACGAGAAGGACCACCATGGCTGTTCAGACCGCATCGACGATCGACCGCGTCACGGAGCTGCTCGGCGACGACG
>NZ_JBFAPC010000078.1:0-26607 GCF_040675535.1 Patulibacter sp. NPDC049589
CCGTCGCGGTCTCCGAGGGCCCGATCTTCGTCAACGGGCTGAAGGTCACGCCGATCGGCAAGACCCAGCTCGTCGTCGACCCGAAGACGCGGCAGCTCTACACCGCCGACGGCGGCCAGGCGCGGGTCGAGATCCCGTCGAGCGAGACCGACGCGATCGTCCTCTGGCAGGGCGCGATCCGCGAGAAGCTCGAGGCCGACGCGGGCGGCCGGATCTTCCACTTCGACACCAAGCAGTTCCCGGTCAAGGTCAAGGGCTTCCCCGTCTCGGGCGCGCTGCAGGCCTACGTGGACGGCGCCGGGGCGTCGATCCCGCTGTCGCTCTCGCTGCCCACGCCGTTCGGCGACGCGACCGCCGACGCCGTCCTGAAGGTCACGCCGACCGGGCTGCGGCTCGACAGCCTGAAGCTCGCCGCGCCGGACTTCACCGTCCCCCCGGTGCAGATCAGCGACCTGCGGCTCTCGTGGCAGCGCGACGGGGACCGCTGGCAGGGCGGGGCGAAGATCACGATCCCGGGAGGCGCGGCGCTGAGGGTCGACGTCGTCATCGCCAACGGGAAGCTCGTCTCCGTGCTGGCGGCCTACGACCTGCCGTTCCCGGGGATCACCCTCTATCCGCAGGTGTTCCTGCACCAGGTCTCCGCCGGCTTCGGCTTCTCGCCGCTGAGCCTCACCGGCGGCGCGAAGGTCGGGGCGGTCGCCCTCGCCCCGGGGACCGCGAGCACGCCGCCGATCTACGTCGTCGACCTCGACGGCAAGCTGACCGTCGTCTTCGGCAAGCCCTTCGTGCTGCGGGCCACCGGCGACGCCTCGATCCTCAGCGTCGTGCCCGTCGCCGACTCGACGTTCGAGTTCTCGACCGCCGGATACGCCACGTTCGCGCTGAACGTCGGGATCGGCGTCGACCCCTGGCTGTACGCCGGGGCGAACTTCGACGTCTACGTCGGCAACAAGGGCTTCCAGGCTTCCGCGAAGGGCAAGGTCTGCGCGCTGGGAGCGTGCGTGGGCCCGATGCTCTACGCCACCCAGAAGGGGATCGGCGCCTGCGCCAAGGTGCCGCTGCCGACGTGGGACCCGCCGTTCTTCGAGATCGCCGAGGGCAGCGTGCAATTGGAGTGGGGCGAGGACCCCTCGGTCGACTCGGGCTGCGACCTCAGCCGGATCAAGATCGTGGGCACGCGCGCCAAGGGCGACGGCGCGCCGTCGGCCGCGCCCGTCCCGATCGCGGTGCCGAAGGGCGCCCGGTCGCTGTCGCTGAACCTGCGCACCGCCGACGGCACGCCCGCCGTGGACCTCGTGACCCCGGCCGGCACGACCGTCGACCCCGACGCCCCCGGCGACCGGATCGGCTCGAAGGCGAGCGTCGAGGCCCACCACCGTGCGGTGATCGTCGACAAGCCGTCGTCCGGCACGTGGAAGGTCGTCCCCCGGGCCGGGACCCCCGGACTCGTCCGGGTCGGCGCCACCGTCCCCGGGCCCGCGCCGAAACTGCGGGCGACCCTGGCCCGCAAGCCGACCCGGGCCGGGAAGCGCACGATCACCTACGCCCTGACGGCCGTGCCGGACGAGACCGTCACCTTCGTCGAGCGCACGTCCAAGGGCGAGACGCCGCTGCCGGGCGGCGGCCGTCGGGGCACCGTCCGCTTCGCCCCCAACGCACTGGTTCCGGGCCGCCACACCGTCCTCGCGCGGATCCTCCAGGACGGCATCGTCCGGCACGAGCGGGTCGTCGGCCGGTTCACCCAGCCGGCGTTCCGGCTGAAGGCGCCGGCCCGCGTGACGGTGCGCCGCGCCGGCCGCCGGCTGAAGGTCGCGTTCGTGCCCGGCCGCGGGACGTCGGCCCGGCATCTCGTCGAGGTCCGCTACGGCGACGGCCGCCGCGCGTCGGTCTTCCTGCCGGCCGGGCGCCGCAGCGCCCGCTTCCCGGCCCCGCGTAGCGGCGTCGTGGGCGCGAAGCGGACGACGGTCTCGGTCCGGCCGATCGCCCCGGACGGCCGGCCGGGCCGGTCGCGCCGGGCGACGCTGCGCCGATGACCGGCGGTCAGCGCTCGTCGCGGTCCAGCCGCGCGCCCCGGGCGACCGGGAGCGCCAGCCACAGGACGGCGAGCACGACCGCGGTCCAGCCGGCGGGCAGGTAGGTCAGCCAGGAGTCGAAGACGCGGCCGCCGACCAGCAGCGCGGCGGCTACGAGCGACACGGACGTGGCCGCGGCCCCGGCCAGCATCAGGCGGGTGCCCACCGCCACCAGCCAGACCGCCTGCCCGCGGTGCAGCAGCGCCCGGTGCAGCACGCTCGGCGCGAGCAGCAGCGCCGTGGCCAGCATCCCGGCCATGATCGACACGACGTAGGCGTCGCGTTCCATGCCGCGGAGCGTCGCCTGGAACGGCACCGCGAGCAGGAAGCCGATGATCACCTGGATCCCGACCGCCGCGACCCGGGTCTCCATCAACATCTCGGAGATCTGGCGCGTGTGGCGCTCGGAGGGGCTCTCCCCCGTGCGGCGATCGTTGCTCATCGTGCCGGGGCGACGAGCGCTCAGCCGCGCGGGCCGACGCCCATCGCCTCGCGCGCGTCGGCGAGCACCGGGCGGGCGATGGCGCGGGCCTTCTCGGCGCCGATCGCGAGGGCGGCCTCGATCGCGGCCTCGTCCTCGCGCAGCGCGACGTAGCGCTCCTGCACCGGCGCCAGCAGCGTGATGACCGCGTCGGCGGCGGCCGCCTTCAGGTCGCCGTAGCCGCGGGCGCCGACGAGGCTCTCCTCGACCTCGTCCGGCGTGCGGTCGCTGGCGGCGGCGAGGATGTCGATGAGGTTCGAGACGCCCGCCTTCTCCGGCCCGCGCCGCAGGACCGGCGGGTTCTCCGAGTCGGTGACGGCGCGCTTGAACTTCTTCTCGATCGCCTTGGGCTCGTCGAGCAGGTAGAGCGCGCCCTCGGGCGTCGACGACGACGTCGACATCTTCCTCGTCGGCGCCTGGAGGTCCATGATCCGCGCGCCGGTGGTCGGGAAGACGCCCTCGGGGACCGTCAGGATCTCCGTCCCGCCGGTGCCGTCCGTGGCGCCGCCGCCGAAGCGGGCGTTGAAGCGCAGCGCGATGTCGCGCATCAGCTCGAGGTGCTGGCGCTGGTCGTCGCCGACGGGCACCCGGTCCGCGCGGAAGGCGAGCACGTCGGCCGCCATCAGCACCGGGTAGAGGAACAGCCCGGCGGAGACGAGCTCGCGCTGCTGGCCGGACTTGTCCTTGAACTGGGTCATGCGGTTGAGGTCGCCGTGCGCCGTGACGGCGGTCAAGAGCCACGTCAGCTCGGGCACCTCGGGCACGTCGCCCTGGCGGTAGAGGATCGACCGCTCGGGCTCGATGCCCGCGGCCATCAGGAGCGCGAGCGTGTCGTACGTGCGATCGCGCAGCTCGGCGGGGTCGTACGCCACGGTCGTGGCGTGGAGGTCGACGACGCAGAAGATCGAGTCGTCGCCGGCGGCGGAGGCCTGTTCCTGGCCGGTGACGTAGTGGCGGATCGCGCCCAGGTAGTTGCCCAGGTGCTTGCGACCCGTGGGCTGGATGCCGGAGTAGACGCGCACGGGACGGGAGGCTATCCGGCCGGCGGCCGCGGGCGCGCGTCAGTCGATTCCGTCCCAACGCCGCAGGTGTTCCGCATGGGTGGGGAGGTACGCCCCGGGCGCGAAGTGGCGGTCGTAGTACTCGAGGTCGAGGTGGTGGCTCTGGAGATACATCAGGATCCACACGCTCGGGACCGTCGCGGGCCACTTGCCGAACGTGTCGTAGACATATTGGGCCTGGAGCGCGAGCAGCTCGCGGAACGCCTCGTCGTGGCCCTGCGCGGAGCCGCGCACGCGCCGTGAGTCCTTCCACGGCCCGGGGGTGTCCGGATGGAAGGGCCCCCCGGGCCCGAACTTGCGCTCGGCGAAGCGGTCGACGGCGGCGCGCATGTCGGGCACGTGCGGTGGGGTCAGGGCCTCGAAGACGCCCGGCAGGCCCGTCGGATTGGGGAGCGCCCAGCGCTCGTCCTCGTCGTAGCGGAACCCGAGCCCCGGAACCTCCGGATCGCCGCTGGCGCCGAGGACCGTGAGCCGGTCGATGCCGTTGAAGGTCCACCCGCCGAGGCCGATCGCCTGCTGCACGAGCGCCCCGGCGTAGCACGCGGTCGAGACCTCGGCCGTCGCCTCGGTCAGCGAGTACTGGTCCAGGAAGGTCAACGGCAACGGATCGTCGACGTCGACGAGCGAACGGAAGCGCTCGAGGCCGGGGATCGGCCGCCGGTGGACGTCGTCGTAGATCGCGTAGCCGTTCTGGGCGAAGAACGCGAGGTTGGCGATCGCGTGCTGGGCGACGTCGGCCACGGGGAAGACGAGCAACGACCCAGGCCGGTTGGCCACCCAGGTGTTGTGGCCCTCCATGTACGGCTCGCGCGGCGGGATCCACAGGCGCTCGCTCGACAGCGTGCGCACGCGGGCCGCGTTGGCCCGCAGGAGCTCGCGCAGGGGCAGGCGTCCCTCGTCGTCGCGGTCGACGGCCGGAGGCGCGTCCCGCGTCTCGAGAAGGTGCACCCCGTCGTCGTCGGTGAAGAACACCTCGGCCGTGTGGAACCCGGCCGCGGAGGGGAACGTCCGGCCGCTCGCGCTGCCGGGGTAGTTCGACAGGTGCGGGGCGTAGCGCTCGTGCCGCGTGATCGAGTGGTGCCATCCGGTGTTGCCTCCGACGGCGGCGAGGATCAGGTCGCGCTCCGTCTCACCCAGCGCGAGCGGCTCGTGCGCCGAGCGGTGGGCCAACGGGCCGTCCGGTATCTCGGCCCCGAGCAGGAACCGACGCGATCGCCGCCCGAACAGCGCGTCGACCAGCGGAACCTGGCGGAGGTGCTCGAGCGCACGCTCGTCGCGAGCGGCGTCGGGCGCGGGGCGACGGACGGGCCGGGCCTGCGGACGGCGGGTGTCGCTCACGGGCGGTGGGCCTCTCCGGCCGTGAGGCCTTGTCCCGCCCGGAGACGGGCGGGCGGTGGGCCTGGGCGCGGGCGGGCTTCGAGCCGGGACATCCCGACAGCGTGCGTCGAAAACCTCGAAATGTCAATCCACATTCCGACCATTACGAAGTTCTGCGCGTCAGGGGGTTGCGAGCGCGCCCCGAGCATGATTGTCTTGATATTCGATCAGGTTTACGTATTTAGGAGTCCCGCGTGTCCCACCCGTCCGACCGACTGTCCCGTCGAACCCTTCTGCGCCGCGGTGCCCTCGGCGCCGGCGCCGTGTTCGCCGGCGGCTCGATCCTCGCCGCCTGCGGCGGCGACGAGACCGCGGGCCCCAAGAGCAGCACCGCTCCCGCGAGCACCACCGCCGGCCCAGCGGGCGACTTCGACGCCGAGCTGAAGGCCCTCGGCCGGAAGGTCCGCCTGAACTGGGGCGGCGGCGCCTGCGAGGCCCCGCTGTACGCGGCCTACCACCAGGGATTCTTCGAGGAGGCCGGGGTCCCGGCCGAGCTGACGAAGATCTCCGGTGCGGCCGGACGCGACGCCGTCTCCACCGGCAAGGCGGACTTCGCCCCCGGGATCCTCTTCGAGTGGCTGAAGCCGATCGAGCAGGGCCTCGACATCCGGCTCACCGGTGGCCTGCACAAGGGCTGCCTGCGGACCGTGGCCCACGAGAAGAGCGGGATCACGAGCCTGGCGCAGCTGAAGGGCAAGGAGGTCGGCACCGACAGCATCGGCGGCTCCGCGATGGCGTTCTTCTCCATCGACATCGCCAAGGCGGGCATCAACCCCGCGAAGGACATCAAGTGGCGGGTCTTCCAGGGCGACGCGCTCGACACCGCGCTGCGCAAGCGCGAGGTGGACGTGATCGTCTCCTCCGACCCGTTCGGCTACCTGTCCATCGACGCGGGCTACGGACGGGAGATCGGCTCCAACGCGTCCCCCGAGCACCGCGACCAGTACTGCTGCGCCACGACGACGAACTACGGCTTCCTGCAGAAGTACCCGGCCGTCACGGCGAAGGTCGTCCAGGCGTGGTTCCGGGGCAGCCTGTGGGCCGGCAAGAACATCGAGGCCACCGCCAAGCTCGAGAACGAGAAGAAGTACGTCGCCGCCGACCGCGAGACGCTCGAGAAGCTGCTCTCGTCCTACATCTGGGAGCCCGGGGTGGACCAGTTCCACGAGCAGCTCACGCAGGGTGCCAAGGACTTCAAGGCGACCGGGTACCTGACCGCCGACACCGACACGACCGCGCTCGCCAAGAAGGCGTTCGTGGACGTCCTCGGTCAGACGAACACGCCGGTCCCGACGGCGGCCTGACCGTCCGCCGCACCGCGACCAGGGAGCCCCCGATGGCCACCGAGGAACATCCCAGCCCCCGCGCCACGCGGTGGCGGCCGCGCGGACGGCCTGCGGCGCGCAGCACCACCACCGACAGCGTCGTCGCGGGCACCGAGGCCACGGGCCGGCTCCGCTCGGTGCTGCCCGTGACGGCGCTCGCCCTCGTGCTGTGGACCGCGCTCGCCGTCTACACGGGGACCGTCCAGAACGCCTACGAGTACACCTCGCAGCCGGAGGGGAAGATCTCGAACTCCAGCGCGCTGGCGGTGATCGACCTGGTCATCGTCGCCCTGGTCGCGCTGTGGGCGGTGCTGCGCCCGGAGCGGGCCCGTCACGCGGCTCCGTGGCTGATCGTGCTGGCGATCGTCGGCATCGCGTGGCAGGTCCTGACCGCGAAGACCGGGATCCTCCACCCGCCGTACTGGCCGGCCCCCCAGACGCTCCTGCGGCACCTCGTCGACGAGCGCGCGATCCTCCTGCGCAGCGTCTGGGCGTCGGCCAAGCTGTTGGCGCTGGGCTTCGCGCTCGGCGGCGCGGCCGGCTTCGCGCTCGGGGTCTCGATGGGCTGGTCCCAGCGGGTGCACTACTGGGCCAACCCCCTCCTGAAGACGTTCGGGCCGGTCCCCGCGGTCGCGCTGATCCCGGCGGCGTTCGCGATCCTGCCCTCCGCGCACGCCGCCAGCGTGCTCCTGATCGCCCTCTCGGCGGGGTTCCCGATCGCCGTCCTGACGTTCTCGGGGGTGGCCGGGGTGGCACGCCCGTACTACGACGTCGCCGTGACGTTGGGGGCGTCGCCGCGCTTCCTCGTCTGGAAGGTCGCCATCCCCGCCGCGCTGCCGTCGGTCTTCGTCGGGCTGTTCATGAGCCTCGGCGCGGTCTTCCCGACGCTCGTCGTGAGCGAGCAGCTCGGGGCGAAGGCCGGCCTGGGGTGGTACCTGCAGTGGCAGCAGCAGTGGTCGGCGTACCCGAAGATGTACGTCGTCCTGCTGGTCATGGTCGTCCTCTTCTCGGGGCTGATCGCCCTGGTCTTCCGGATCCGGGACCACGTGCTCTCCTGGCAGCGCGGGCTGGTGCGCTGGTGAGCATCGAGATCGCCGTCCGCGGCGTGCACCAGGCGTTCGTCGGCAAGGGCGGAGAGGTCGAGGTCCTGCGCGACGTCGAGTTGCACGTCCCCGCCGGCGGCTTCGTCGCCCTGCTCGGGCCCAGCGGGTCCGGCAAGTCCACGCTCCTGCGCCTGCTCGCCGGCCTCGACCGCCCGCGCTCCGGGACGCTGCTGGCCGACGACCGCGAGATCACCGGCCCCGACCCCAGCCGCGCCCTGGTCTTCCAGGAGGCCACGCTCTACCCGTGGCGCTCGGTCTGGCGCAACGTCGCGGTCGGGCCCGAGGCCCGAGGCCGGCTGAAGCAGGAACGCGGCCGGATCGACGAGGTCATCGAGCTCGTCGGACTGACCGGGTTCGCCGAGGCCCTCCCCCACCAGCTCTCCGGCGGCATGGCCCAGCGGGCCGCGCTGGCCCGGGCGCTCGTCAACCGGCCGGGCCTGCTGCTGCTCGACGAGCCGCTCGGCAAGCTCGACGCGTTGACCCGGTTGACGCTGCAGGGCGAGATCGCACGGCTCTGGGCCCACGAGGGGTTCACCGGCCTGCTCGTCACCCACGACGTCGACGAGGCGCTGACGCTCGCCGACCGCGTCGTCGTGCTCAGCGACCGTCCCGCGCGGGTGCTCGAGGACGTCGTCGTGGACGTCCCTCGTCCCCGCCCCCCGGGGGACGAGCGACTCGTCGCCCTGCGGACCCACGTGCTGGACCTGCTCGGGTTCCGGTCCGAGCACCACGATCCCCGCGCCGCCGCCTGACGCCGTGCCCGTCGCTCGTCCGCGGGCGCGGCACGCGGTCCGCGCGGCCGCGGCCGTCGGAGCCGCGGTGCTGTTGCTCGCCCTCGCCCTGCTCGGCGTCGGTGCCCCGGTCGCCGCAGCGCACACCAGCCTCGTCTCCGGGTCGCCCGAGCCCGGCGGCCGCGTCGCCCGGGCACCGACCACGCTGACGATGCGCTTCGACGACCGGTTGGACGCCCGGACCGCGGCGGTGCGGGTCGTCGCGCCGGACGGCCGGCGCGCCGATCGCGGCTCGGCGACCGCGTCGGGGGCCCGGGGACTGCAGGTCCCCCTCCGGCGGGGGCTCCGGGAAGGCACCTACGCCGTCGCCTTCCGGATCACCGCCGGCGACGACGGCCACGTGATGGTCGGCGGGTACCGCTTCTCGATCGGGCGCGCGAGCCGGTCGGCCCCGCTGGCGGCGCTCTACGACACCGTCGGTCCGGGGGCCGCCGCCGGGCCCGCCCGGGCCGTCGCCCGCGGGATCCGCGACGCCGCGCTCCTCGTCGCGGGCGGCGTCGCGCTCCTGCTCGTCGCCGTCTGGCCCCGCATCGGGGGCGGTCCGGCCGCCTCCCGGGGCGATCGTGCGCTGCGCCGGACGGCCGGGTGGTCCGCCGGCGTCGCGCTGCCCGCGGCCCTGGTCACGGCCGCGATCGACCGCGCGACCGCACGGGGGGACCTGGGCGACCTCGCGTCGAGTGGGTCGATCACGGGCCTGCCCGACCTCGACTCCGGGCGGGCCGCCCTTGGGGGTGCTGCGTTGTTGGCCGTCGCGATCTGGGCGCTGTTGGGGCGCGGGACCCGGGGCCGGGCGCTCCGCGACCGCGTCGCGCTCGCGGCCCTCGCCGCCGCGCTGGTGGTCGTCGTCACCCGCAGCGGGCACGCCGCGGCCGACGTCGGGCGCACCGTCCTGGACGCCATCCATGTGCTCGGCGCCGCGGCGTGGCTCGGCGGGATCGTCGGGGTCGCGGTCGTCCTGCTCGTCGTCGGCCCGGCGTCGGCCCCCGCGCAGCGGGGCCCGGCGGCGCGGCGGCTGATCGGCGCGTTCGCCCCAGTCGCGGCCGGGTCGGTCGCGGCGCTGGCCGTGGCCGGGGTCGCCCAGGCCGCGCTGTCCCTCACCGGGCCGGACGACCTCTGGACGTCGGGCTACGGGCGCCTGCTCGCGGCCAAGGTGCTGCTGGTCGGCGTGGTCGGCCTCGTGGCGATCGGGCATCGGCGCCGCGGATGTCCCTCGACGGAGACCGACGGGTCGGTGCTCCGCCGCGAAGCCCCGGGACCACGAGCGGCCTGGCGCCGCCTGCGCCTCGAGATCGTCGGCCTGGTCGGCGTGCTGGTCCTGACCGCTGCACTCGGCGGCACCGCCACGCCGCGGGCGCTCGCGGCGTCGCCGGCGCTCCTGGGCGCCGACTTCGGTGGCGGACCCCGTCTGGACGGCGAGCTCTCCGCGACCGCCACCGGCGACCGACGGCTGAGCTTCTCGCTCGTCGGGACCGACGGCCGGCCGTTCTCGGATCTCGAGCGGGTCGACATCACCACGGCCGCGCCCGGCGGCGGGCCACTCCCCGACGACGAGACCGTCGGGGGCCACAGCGGCGGTGCGGGGTTGCGCAGCGGCACGCAACCCGACCCGCCCCGACGGCTGCGGCACGCACTGGCGGCCGGCCGGATCCGCCGCCTGCCGGGCACCGCGACCGGCTCCTACGCCACCCGACTCCGCCTCGACCGGCGTGGCTGGTGGCGGGTCCGAGTGCGTCTCGTCGTCGACCTCTTCACCGCCTACGAGCAGACGCTGACCATTCGCGTCCGCTGATACTTGCATTTTCCGATCAGTTTTACGACTATTGAACGACAAGGAGGGTCATCCATGTCCACCACACCCGTCATCACCCCCGTCTCCCGACTGACGGTCCCGCCCATCGACGAACTCGACTCCCAGGTCCTGCGGACGCACTTCCGCCAGCAGGAGCAGACCGAGGGCCACACCTCCAACTGGTTCCGTGCGCTGTCGCTGAACGCCGGGGACCTCGAGCGGCTGCTCGGCTACCTCGGGCCGCTGCTGGCACCCGACGGCGGCTCCGCCCGGCTCCCGCTGCGCGAGCGCGAGGTCATCGCGACCGTCGTCTCCGGTGACAACCGTTGCGCGTACTGCCACACCAACCACGCCAACAAGCTCGGCCGGGTCCTCGGCGACCACTCCGTCGCGCACCGCGTCGCGATCGACCACCGCCACGTCGACGAGCTGACCCCGCGCGAGCGCGCGCTCGGCGACCTGGCCGTCGCCGTCAACCGCGACCCGCAGTCGATCACCGACGAGACCTACGAGACGTTGCGCAGCGTCCACGGGCTCGACGACCACGAGATCCTCGAAGCCCTCTCCGTCGCGGCGTTCATCGGCGCGACCAACCGACTCGGCGTCGCACTCGCGGTGCCGCCCAACCCCGAGTACACCGGCACCCCGGAGGCGACCCGATGAGCACCCTGGACCACGCACCCACCGGCACCGCCGCAGGGCTGCGCCCGTTCGTCCTCTCCGACGACGTTCTCGACCGCTTCGCCGCCCGCGCTCCGGAGTACGACCGGGAGGGTCGGTTCTTCCGCGAGGACCTCGACGAGCTCCGCGATCTCGGCTACCTCGGGCTCAACGTGCCCGAGAGCGTCGGCGGCCACGGCCGGACGCTCCTGGAGACCGCCCGCGAGCAGCGCCGCCTGGGCTACCGCTCGATCTCGACGGCGCTGGCGGTCAACATGCACCTCTACTGGACGGGCACCGCCGCCGACGCCCACCGCCGCGGTGACTCCTCGCTGGACTGGGTGCTCGCCGAGGCCGCCGCGGGACGGGTCTTCGCCGCCGGCCACGGCGAGCCGGCCAACGACCTGGGCATCGACGACTCGACGACCCGGGCGGAGCCGACCGGCGACGGGGGCTACCGCTTCACCGGTCACAAGATCTTCGGCTCGCTGACCCCCGCGTGGGACTGGTTCGGCCTGCACGGCCGGGACGACAGCGACCCGGAGCACCCGAAGATCGTCCACGCCTTCGTGCGCCGCGACGCGCCCGGCATCAGGATCGAGGAGCGCTGGGACACGATCGGCCTGCGCGCGACCCGCAGCGAGGACACCCACCTCGACGGGACCCCGGCCGCGGCCCAGAACGTCGCCACCGTCCTCACGGTCGGTGAGCCGTCGGTGGCCGATCCGTTCGTGCTCTCGCTGTTCGCCTGGGCGCTCGTCGGGATCGGCTCCGTCTACCACGGGCTCGCCCAGCGCGCGCTCGACGTCGCCGTCGCCCACGCCCGCACCCGCGTGTCGCGCAAGAACGGCGGGGCGCCACTGGCCGACGACCCCTACGCGCGCCATCAGATCGCGCAGGCAGCACTGGAGCTCGAGCGCCTGGAGGCGCAGCTCGAGCGCGTGGCGTCGGACTGGTCCGACGGCGTGGACCACGGCGATCGCTGGCCGGCCAAGATCACCGCCGCCAAGTACCAGGCGTCCGAGTCCGCCCGGCGCGTGGTCGAGCTCAGCTCGCTCGTCGTCGGCGGCGCGTCGCTGTTCCGCGGGCACGAGCTCGAGCGGATCTACCGCGACGTCCCCGGCGCCGCGTTCCATCCGGCCAGCGGTGCGCTGACCCACGAGATCCTCGCGCTGACCGCGCTCGGCGCAGCCGAGGCCGGCCTGCCGCCCAGCGGCGCGGCCGTCCGCCTTCCCCACGCCCCCCTGTCCCCCACGACCCCCTCCTGATCCCGTGCCCGACACCAGCCCCACCCTGACCCCCGACGCGCCGTCCCTCCTGACGTCCGAGCGCCCCCCTGTCCTGGGCACCAGCGCCGAGGCCCTCACCGCGGCCGACGCGATCGCTGCCCTGATCACACCCGGCGCCGCGGTCCGCGACCGAGAGCGCCGCGCACCGCTGGCGGAGCTGCAGGCGATCGCCAGCAGCGGGCTGCTCGCCATCGCGGTGCCCCGCGAGCACGGCGGCCCGGAGCTCCCGCGCGCCACGATCACCGAGGTGTTCCGGCGGATCGCCCGCGCGGACTCCTCGATCGCCCAGCTGCTGCTCACGCACTTCGTCGTCCAGGAGTCGCTGCGCGCGGGCGGGCCCGCCGGCCTCGCCGCACGGATCTACGCCGACGTCCTCGCGGGTGCCCAGATCGGCAACGCGTTCTCGGAGCGCGGCGGCCGCACGGCCGCGGACAACGCGACCGTCGCGGGCCGCGACGAGGCGACGGGCCGGTGGCGGATCGACGGGCGCAAGTACTACGCCACCGGTGCGCTGGGCGCGAGCTGGATCGCCGTCGGCGCCCAGCGGGACGGTCGCGCCGACCACCGCGTGACCCTGTTCGTGACGCCCGAGACCCCGGGCCTCGACCTGCGGCTGGACGAGTGGTCAGCGTTCGGCCAGCGGACCACGTTCAGCGGCGGCGTCCTGCTGGACGGCGTCGAGGTCGACGACGCGCTCGTGGCCGACCCCGGGCCCGCGCCGCGGGTCGCCGAGCTGCCGCCGTCCCTGTGGGGCGCCTACGACCAGGTGCTCCACGCCGCGATCGACGTGGGCGTCGCGCGGGCGGCGTTGGAGGACGGTGCCGCGTTCGTCCGGACCGCCGCGCGCCCTCGCCCCGAGGCCGGCGTCGACCGGGCCTCCGACGAGCCGCACGTCCTGCGCCGCTTCGGCGAGCTCTCGGCCCGCGTGGCCGCGCTCGAAGCGCTGCTCGCGCGCGGCGCCGCCACGATCGACGACGCGCTCGCCCTCCCGGTCCTGACCGACCAGGCCGCGGCGGACGCCTCGCTGGCGGTCGCGCAGGCCAAGGCGCTGACGCAGGATCTCGGCGTCGACGTCACGAGCGCGATCTTCGAGCTCGCCGGGACGTCCGCCACCGACGAGGAGCACGGCCTGGACCGCCATTGGCGCAACGTCCGGACCCACTCGCTCCACGACCCCGCCCGTTGGAAGTACGTCGCCATCGGCGACCACCTGCTCAACGGGACCCTGCCGCCCCGGGACCAGCTGATCTGATGCCGAACACCCCTGACCGACCCGGCTGCGCGCACCCGCACCACCGGCTCCTGACGGGACGGCCGTCGTGACCGTCGCGCTGCACTGGTACCTGCCCACCCACGGCGACGGCCGCACCCTGTTGGAGGCCGGTGCCGCCACGCAGGCCCGCCAGCAGCACCGCGGCAGCGGCCTGGAGTCCGCGGGCCGGCCCGCCACCCTCGAGTACCTCGAGCAGGTGGCCCGCGCCGCGCAGCAGGCCGGCTTCGACGCCGCGCTGACCCCGACGGGGACGTGGTGCGACGACGCGTGGATCACGACGGCCGCCCTCAGCCAGGCCGTCGACCGGCTGCGCTTCCTCGTCGCGTTCCGACCCGGGACGCTGTCGCCGACGCTCGCCGCCCAGCAGGCGGCGACGTTCCAGCGCGTCACCGGCGGGCGGCTCCTGCTGAACATCGTCACCGGCGGAGAGGACGCCGAGCAGCGTCGCTTCGGCGACGGGCTGTCCAAGGACGACCGCTACGCCCGGACCGACGAGTTCCTGACGATCCTCCGCGGGGCGCTACAGGGCGAGCCGTTCGACTTCCGCGGCGAGCACCTGTGGGCGGACGGTGCCCTGGCGATCGGGTCCCCGGAGCCGCCGGAGATCTACTTCGGCGGGGCATCCGACGCCGCGTTGCGGGTCGCGGCCAAGCATGCCGACGTGGCGCTCACCTGGGGTGTCCCCCCGGCCGCGGCGGGACGCTTCGTCGAGCGGGTGCGCGAGCTCGCCGACGAGCACGGCCGCGAGCCCCGCTTCGGGGTGCGCCTGCACGTCGTCACCCGTGACGACGAGGAGGACGCGTGGCGCGCTGCCGAGGCCCTGATCGCCGACGCGGACGACGAGACGATCGCCGGGGCCCAGGCGAACCTCTCGCAGGCCGCGTCCGTCGGCCAGCGACGGCAGGTCGCTCTGCACGGCGGCCGCCGCGACCGCGCCAGCCTCGAGGTCCACCCGCACCTGTGGGCGGGGGTCGGCCTGCTCCGCGGCGGTGCCGGGACGGCGCTGGTCGGCAACCACGAGCAGGTCGCCGACCTGATCGAGGAGTACCACGACCACGGCATCACCGAGTTCATCCTCTCGGGGTACCCGCACGTCGAGGAGGCCTACGCGTTCGGCGACGGGGTCTTCCCGGTCCTGCGGCGCCGCGGGCTGCTCGGGGACGACCGTCTCCCGGCGGAGCCCGCGACCGACGGGGGCCGCACGCGACTCCAGGTCCCGGCCTCCTGAGCGGCGTGCGATGCCGGACGGGGACTGAGCCCTGCCGGTGCGCGGCCGCTGGCTGACGCCTCCCGTCCGGCCGGGAGGCGTCAGCGGGCGAGTCGCGGATCGGGGGTGCGGTCCCCGCCGGGGGTGCGTCCCCTCGTCGAACGTGCGGTGCTTCCTCCTGGGCACGAAGGATCGCACGCTCGACCACCGCGTCTGGCTCGACCGCGGCGTGACTGAGGCCGGTCACGGCGGCACGACCGGGGGGACGACGAGATCGGTCGCCTGCGCGCGCCGGCGATCGTCCCGCTTGGTACGGGACGCGGCCTCAGCGCGCCGACCCGGCCGCCCCGGTCGACCGCGCCTCGCCGACGCGATAGGACGCTCCGCGGTGCTCGTCGGGCAGCCGCGGGCCGCGGCCGAGGAGCTTGTGCCGCAGCGTGCCCGGCGCGTACTCGGTCGGGTACGCGCCGCGGCGCTGCAGCTCGGGGATCAGGTGCTCGACGACGTCCTCGAACGTCCCGGGCGTGATCGCGTATGCGAGGTTGAAGCCGTCGACGTCGGTCTCCTCGACCCACGACTGCAGCTCGTCGGCGGCCTCCGCCCCGGAGCCGACGACGCGCGGGCCGAGGCCGCCGATCCCGCCCCAGGCGGCGATGTCGCGAACCTTCCACTCGCGGCCGTCGGGGTCGGCCTGCTGGAACGCCGCGACCGCCGACTGGATCGCGTTGGACTGGACGTCGCCGATCGGGTCGTCGAGGTCGTAGCGGGAGAGGTCGATGCCCATCCAGCCGGACATGAAGACCAGCGCGCCCTCGTCGCTGGCGTAGCTCTGGAGCTCCTCGTGCTTGGCCCGGGCGCCCTCGGGCGTCGCGTCCGTGATCACGGTCTGCAGGTTGTAGATCCGCGCCGAGTACGGGTCGCGGCCGGCGTCGGAGAGCTGCGCGCGGATGTCGGCGACGGCCTCCTTCAGGAGCGCCTTCGTCGGGGCGCCGGTGAAAATCGCCTCCGCGTTCTCCGCCGCGAACCGGCGCCCGCGCGGCGACGCGCCGGCCTGGTAGATCACCGGCGAGCGCTGCGGCGAGGGCTCGGAGATGTGGATCCCGGGCACGTCGAAGTGCCGGCCGTGGTGCGCGATCGGATGGACCTTCGCCGGGTCGGTGAAGACGCCCCGCTCGCGGTCGCGCACGACGGCGTCGTCCTCCCACGAGCCCTCCCAGAGCTTGTAGAGGACCTCGAGGTACTCGTCGGCGTGCTCGTAGCGGTCGTCGTGCTCGAGCTGGTCGTCCTGGCCGAAGTTCCGGGCCGCGGACGGCAGGTAGCCGGTCACGACGTTCCAGCCGATCCGCCCGCCGGTGAGGTGGTCCAGCGTCGACATCCGGCGGGCGAACGGCACCGGGTGCTCGAACGCGGTGCCGGTCGTGATCCCGAAGCCGAGGTGCTCGGTGACGTGGGCCATCGCGGAGGTCAGGAGGATCGGGTCGCCGACGGGCACCTGCGCGCCGTGGCGGATCGCGGCCTCGTCGGATCCGCCGTAGACGTCGTAGGTCCCGAGGACGTCGGCGATGAACAGCCCGTCGAAGCGGCCCCGCTCCAGCAGCTGCGCCAGGTCCGTCCAGTAGCCGAGGTCCTTGTAGCGCCAGGACTGGTCGTCCGGGTGGCGCCAGAGCCCCGGCGACTGGTGGGCGACGCAGTTCATGTCGAAGGCGTTGAGGCGGATCTGGCGGGTCATCGGCACGCTTTCGTGGAGGATCGGGCGGCGGGAGCGCGGCCCCGGCGGAGGGACATCAGTGCAGGAGCGGGATCACGACGTGGCTGAGGTCGTCGCCGGCGCCGGGCGCCTGGCCCTTGCCCCAGCCGAGCTCGCGGCGGTAGCTGCCGAGCAGCCCGTCCTCGGCCAGCGCCTCCTCGTCGCGGTAGCGGGACCCGGCGGGCGCGGGCGTGGTCTGGGGCGCGACGAACAGCGCGTCGGCGGGGCACCACGCCTCGCAGAGGAAGCACGTCTGGCAATCCTCCTGGCGGGCGATCACGGGGATCCGCCCCGGGCCGTGGTCGAAGACGTCCTTCGGACAGACGCGGATGCAGACGTCGCAGCCGATGCAGCGGCTGCTGCTGACGAGCTCGATCATGCGGCCACCGCGGCGGTCCCGCCGCCGGCGGCGCCGAGCGCGGACTCCGGGCGCGGCGCGGCCGGCGACTCGCCGGCGAGCGGCGACACGCGGACCCACGGCGTGTCGAGCCCGCCGACCACGAGCCGGTGGCGCTGCGCCGGGTCCTGCTCCGGGAAGTCCTGGCGCTTGTGCATCCCGCGCGTCTCGGTCCGCCGGGCGGCGGCCTCGTACATCCAGCGGGCGTGGGCGACCATCGCCGCGGCCTCGCGGATGCGCACGGCGCCCCGCGCGCCGTCGGCCGGCGCGAGCCCGCCGCGGACCTCCGACCACAGGCCGTCGAGGACGCCCCGGGCGTGGGCGAGCCCGTCGCCCGTCCGGAAGAGGTTGATGTCGTAGGGCTGTACCTGGTCCTGAACAGCCTGCACGACCTCGCGGGCGGTCGGCCCGCCGGTCCCGGCGCTCGCGACCGGACCGAGGCCCACCGTGCCCGCCGGCCGGCCGGTGCGCCCGGTGGCGGGATCGGCGACCGCGTGTCGCGCCGCACCGCGGCCGGCCCAGGTGCCCGACGACAGCGCCCAGGCGGAGTTGTGGCTCCCGCCACCGGTGAAGCCGCCGCAGATCAGCTCGCGCGTCGCGGCGTCGCCCGCGGCGTAGAGCCCGGGGACCGTCGTGGCGCACTCCGCGTCGACGATCCGCAGGCCGCCGGTGCCGCGGACCGTGCCCTCCAGGCGCATCGTGACCTCGAACGCGTCGACGAACGGGTCGATGCCCGCCCGGTCGAACGCCAGGAAGAAGTTCGGCTGGGAGCGCCGCAGCCACGCGTGGTGCTCGGGCGCCCAGCCGTCGAGCACCGCGTAGACGGGCTGCTCCAGCAGCGTGCGCGCGATGACGCTGCGGCCACGCGCCGAGCCGGCGCCCTCGATGATCGTGCCGTCCGCGTAGCGGAAGCTCGCGCGGCCGTAGAAGGCGGTCTTCGTGACCGACGAGTGCGCCGGCGCGATCGCGTAGGCGTTGGAGAACTCCATGCCGGAGAGCTCGGCCCCGACCTCGGCCGCGGCCAGGTGGCCGTCGCCGGTCAGGACGTCGCAGCCGAGGCCGCCGCTGAGGAACGCGCAGCCGCCGGTGGCGACGACCACGGCGCCCGCGTGGACGGTCCAGCTACGACCGGTCTGACGGTGGACGCCGGTCGCCCCCGTGACCATGCCGTCGTCGTCCTGGAGCAGCTCGAGGACGGGGCTGTGGTCCAGGATCTTCGCCCGGGCGCGGACGACCTCGCGGCGCAGCCGCCGCATGAGCTCCGGGCCCTGCAGCGAGCCGCGCGCCTGCCGGCCGCCCTCCTTCACCGGGAACGGGTAGCCGCGCTCGGCGAGCCATCCGACCCGGGAGTACGTCTCGTCGAGGACGCCATCCATCCAGTCGTGGTCGGCGAGGAAGCCGCCCAGCCCCTCGCGCGACGCCTTGGCCTCCTCGCGCGCCACGGCGTCGGGCTCGACGTACCAGACCCCCACGCCCGAGGACGCGGCCGCGCCGGACGTCCCGCACCAGCCCTTGTCGGCGAGGACCACGCCGGCCCCGGCCGCGGCCGCCGCCAGCGCTGCGGACGTGCCCGCCGGGCCCCCGCCCAGGACGAGGACGTCGGTCCGCAGGACGGTGTCCTGGTCGTCCGCGGGGGCGCTGGTGATCGGGGCCGGTTCGTGCGACACGGCCCAACCTAGCACGCATTGCTGGAAACCGGATCCGTTTTCGTGCTTTACTCAGTCACACGGCATCTCCGGCCCTCCACCACCACCCCGGGACCCACGAATGACCAGCCACCATCCCGGCCCCCGCTTCGGCGTCTGGGCCAACGTCTACGGCACGTGGGCGTCCGCTCACCACCCCGAGGACCCGCTCGACGCGTCGTGGGAGCGCAACCGCGCGCTGGTGCTCCAGGCCGAGGAGCTCGGGTTCGACAGCACCCTCGTCGCGCAGCACCTGATCAACCCGTTCGGCGACGACCTCGACCAGCTCGAGACGTGGACGGCGGTCGCCGCGCTCGCCGAGGCCACGGAGCGGATCGAGCTGATCACCGCGATCAAGCCGCTGCTCTTCCACCCCGTCCTGCTCGCGAAGCAGGCGCTGCAGATCGAGGCGATCTCCCGCGGGCGGCTGTCGCTGAACGTCGTCAACGCGTGGTTCAGGCCGGAGATCGAGCGCGCCGGCATCGCGTTCCCCGCACACGACGACCGCTACGGGTACGGCGGCGAGTGGCTCGAGATCGTGACGCGGCTGCTGCGCGGGGAGCGCGTCGAGTTCCACGGCGAGCACTTCGACATCGACGGCTACCAGTTGCGCCCCGCCGGCCTGCACCGTCCGCGCCCCCAGATCTACGTCGGCGGCGAGTCCGCCCAGGCGCGCGACCTCGTGGCCGCCCGGGGCGACGTCTGGTTCATCAACGGCCAGCCGCAGGAGAACGTCGCCGAGCTCATCGCCGACGTCGCGGCGCGCCCCCGCACGGGCCCGCCGGTGCGCTACGGGCTCGCGGCCTTCGTGATCGCGCGCGAGACCGAGGAGGAGGCGCAGTCGGAGCTCGCCTACCACTGGAAGCTCAACGAGCTCGACCAGGCCGGCCTGGAGAACGTCATCGCCGGCGCGGACGAGCAGGCCGTGATGTTCCAGACCTTCGCAAAGTACCCGGCGATCGGCACCAACGGCGGCACCGCGGCCGGCCTCGTCGGCAGCTACGACCAGGTCGCAGCGCGGATCCAGGAGTTCCACGAGCTCGGGATCGAGACGTTCATGCTCCAGTTCCAGCCGTTCGAGGCCGAGATGGAGCGGTTCGCGAACGAGGTCGCGCCGCGGGTCCGCCGCGCCGCCGCCGTCACCGCCTGAGCGGGCGACCGCGGCGGCCTACGGCCAGTCGGGCGGGAGGACCGCCGCCAGCTCGGCGGCGGCCCGCTGCAGCGCCGTGGCCAGCTCGGGCAGGCGCTCGTCGGGGAAGCGCATCACGGGTCCCTGGACGGAGACGCCGACCCGCGACTCGGCACCGCTGCGCGGCACCACGGCCACCGCGACCGCGCGGACGCCGGGCTCGCGCTCCTCGTCCAGGAGCGCCCAACCGCGCTCGTGCGTGCGGCGCAGGTCGGCCAGCAGCAGCTCGGGATCGGTGATCGAACCCGGCGTGGCACGCATCAGCGGGCCGAGCGAGGCGATCAGCTCCGGCGTCGGCTCGCCCTGGGCGAGCAGCGCCTTGCCGATCGCGGAGACGTGGACCGGGGCGCGCGAGCCGTTGGGGGTCTCGAAGCGCAGCGCCTGCTTCGTGCTGTTGGCCTGCAGGTGCTGCACCGACTCCTGGCCCTCGAGCGCGCAGAAGGTCACGGACTCGCCGACCTCGTCCGACAGGCGCTCGAGCGCCGCGCGGACGAGCTCGAGGCCCGAGCTGGCGAAGTGGGCCTGGGCCAGCGTCATGACGGCGGGCCCGAGCCGGTAGCGCTCGGTGCGGCGGTCCTGGACGACGTAGCCGGCGGCGACGAGCGTCCGCAGCAGCCGGTGCGTGGTGCTGATGCCCAGGCCGACGTCGTGCGCGATCTCGGACACGCCGAGGTCCGTCCCGGCGCCGACGAAGGCGTCGAGGACCGTGAGCACGCGGCCCGCGGAGCGGTTCCCGGGCTCGAGGGCGGGACGCCCGGGCCGGCCGGCTGGTGGCGGCGAGGGGACGGGACGGGTCGCCATGGTGAGGAGGCTACCCGACGACCGGAGCCGCGAACGCCGTGCGCCCGCGGGTCGCCGCGGCCGTCCCCGAGGTCGTGCCGCGGCGCGGCGCGGAGGACGTCGGCCGTGCCTGCGCGCCACCACGAGGCAGTAGCGTAGGGGGCCCGTCAGCGGCCCCGGAAGGTCCCCCTTGTTCCAGCAGATCCTCGTCGGTTGCGACCACGGCCCCGGCACGCTCGACGCGCTGCGGCTCGCGACCGAGCTCGCCGCACTCGGCGCCGAGACCGAGCTCGTCCTGGTGCACGCCTACACGCCCAACGCGGCGCGCTTCGGCCGCCGCGGCCGGCAGGAGGAGCTCGACGACGCGCTGCACGGCGAGGGCATGCACCTGCTCGAGAGCCTGCGCGACACCCTCCCGGAGCAGGCGGCGGCGAACGTCGAGCTGCTGTCGCTGCCGGTCTCCTCCCCCGCCTACGCCCTGCACGACCTGGCGACGGGCCGCGGCGCGGACCTCATCGTCATCGGCCCGGCCCAGCACGGCCCGGTCGGCCGGCTCGTCCTGGGCAGCGACTCGACCGGAATCCTGCACGGCGCGCCGTGCCCCGTGGCCATCCCCGCCCGTACCGAGGGCCACGCCCACTCGGCTGACGCGACCCGCGCGATCTCGGTGGTCGGCGTCGGCTACGACGGCTCGCGCGTCGCCGACGCCGCGGTCGATCTCGCCGCCCGCCTGGCGCTCGCGGAGGACCGCGGCCTCGACGTCATCGGGGTCGCCGACTTCGTGACCCCACCGATGACGACGGACGGCTTCGGCGGCCCCGCGCCGATCCAGCCCCCGCCGCCGGACCCCGAGGTCGTCGACGCCGAGGTCCAGGCGCTGCTCGAAGAGCGCGTCGCGTCCCTCCCGGAGGGCCTGCGCGCCCGCCCCATCACGCTGCACGGCAGCGCGGTCGACCGGCTGGTCGAGCGGTCCGCCGAGCTGCACCTGCTCGTCGTCGGCTCGCGCGACCACGGGCCCGTGGAGACCATCCTGCTGGGCAGCGTCTCGCGCCCGGTGCTCGACCAGGCGCGCTGCCCGGTCATCGTGGTCCCGCGCTCCGCCGAGGCGTAGCGCCGCCACCGGGCCCGGGCCACCGGCGGCCCGGGCGGTGCCCGGCGAGACCCGGGCGGTCGGCCGCACGGGTCAGCCGCGCGGTCGCTCCGTGAGCGGCGGCGGGCCGAACGGCGCGCCCCCGGTCACCGCGAAGAGCCGCGCGAGCCCGTCGACCACGGCCACGATCTCGTCGACGCCGCGGTCCAGCGGCCGGCCGTCGGCGAAGTCCGCGGTCGTCAGGTACGCCGACACCGGCGGGACCGGGCTGCCGAAGAACGTCAGGACGTCCCGCAGGTGCCGGTCCGCCCCGAGGTAGTGGTGGTCGCTCGCGCCCTGGGCGACGATCCCCACCGGGGTCCCGTTCAGGGCCTCGACCGGCACGTGGTCGAGCAGGTTCTTCAGGACGCCGCTGAGCGAGCCGCGGTAGACGGGCGTGGCGAGCAGGACGGCGTCGGCCGCCGCGAGCTTCGCGACGACGTCGGCGGTGTCGTCCCGGTCGCCCTGCGGCGGGCCGCCGGCGGGGGTGATCGCGACGGTCCCGAGGTCGACGAGCTCGGTCGTGAACGTCCGGCCCTCGACGCGCTCCATGGCGGCGGCGAGCGCGGCGTGCTGCTTGCCGGGCGGAGTTGCGCTGCCGAGCACCGCGACGAGCTTCGGGAGGCTCATGCCGCGACCTCCGCCGGGGCGGGCGCCGGGGGCCGGCGATGGGCCGCACCGGGGTGCCGGTCGCCGAGCCGCGGGCCGGACGCCCCGTCGAAGAGCTTCTCCCGGAACGTGCCCTCGCGGTACTCCCGCTGGACGATGCCGCGGTCCTGCAGCACGGGGACGACGCCGTCGACGAAGTCCTCGAACGAGCCGGGCGTCGTCGTGTACGTGAGGTTCACGCCGTCGATGCCGCCCTCCTCGTGCCACGCCTGCAGCTCGTCGGCGACCTGCTCGGCCGTGCCGACGATGCGTTGGTTGGCGATCGAGCGGACGACGTCCTTGAACCGCCAGGTGTGGTCCGGGGCCGACTCGGCGAGCGACCGGATCAGGCCCTCCTGCGCGTTGGTGCGCAGGTCGCCGACCGGCGCCTCGGGGTCGACGGCGCCGAGGTCGGCGCCGAGCCAGCCGGAGACGACGGCGAACGTGCCCTCGTCGCTCAGGTGCTCCTGGACCTCGCGCTCCTTGCGCCGCGCTTCCTCCTCGGTGGACGCCGTGATGACGGTCAGGCCCTGGAAGACGAGCAGGTCCTCCGGGCGCCGGCCGTGACGGCGCAGGCGCGCGTGCAGGTCGTCGACGTTCGTCCGCGCCCCGAGGACGTTGCGGGCCGAGATGAACGTCGCCTCGGCGTGGCGGGCGGCGAACTCGCGGCCGCGCTCCGACGAGCCGGCCTGGAAGAGGACGGGGGTGCGCTGCGGCGAGGGCTCCGACAGGTGCGGGCCGACGACGTCGTAGTACTCCCCCACGTGGCCGATCTCGTGGACCTTCGCCGGGTCGGCGTAGATCCCGCGCTCGCGGTCGGCGACCACCGCGTCGTCCTCCCACGAGCCCTCCCAGAGCTTGTAGAGGACCTCGAGGTACTCGTCGCCGCGGTCGTAGCGGGTGTCGTGCAGCGGCAGGCCGCCGTAGCCGAGGTTGCGGGCCGCGTTCTCGAGGTACGACGTGACGACGTTCCAGCCGACGCGGCCGTCGGTGTAGTGGTCCAGCGTCGACGCGCGGCGCGCGAAGCTGAACGGGTGCTCCTGGAGGATCGACAGCGTGAACGCGATCCCGAGGTGCTCGGTCACGAGCGCCAGCGCCGGGACGAGCGCGCTGGGGTCGTTGACCGGGAACTGCACGGCGTTGCGCACGGCGGCATCGCGGTCGCCGTGGTACACGTCGTAGGCGCCGACGACGTCCGCGAAGAAGATCGCGTCGAAGCGGCCGCGCTCGAGGATCCCCGCGAGCTCGACCCACGGCTGCAGGCGCTTGTACTCGCGCTGGCGCGTGTCCTCGCGGGTCCACTGGCCCTGCACGATGTGCGAGACGACGTTCATCGTGAACGCGTTGAGGCGCAGGCGCCGGCGGGGCGGGGTGCTGTCGGTGTCGGTCACTGGGGCTTTCGGTCGGTGCGGGGGGGGATGCGCAGGTGGGGGGCGGTGTGCGCCCGGGGCGCGATGCGGCGCGCGCCGCTTCGGGGCGCGGAGGAGCGGCGAGGGTCGGCGGCGCGGCGACCGCGTCCGCGGTCAGAAGAAGCCGACGGCCGGCAGCGGCGTCCCGTTGATCGTCAGGTCGCCGATCACGCGGGCCTTGTAGACGGTCGGGTTGTGCGAGGCGAGCGTCCGCGCGTTGCGCCAGTGGCGGTCGAGGTTGCGGGACCGCTTCGTCGCCGACGCTCCGCCGACGTCGAAGATCAGGCCGCCGGCGCGCTGGGCGAGCTCGTCGACCAGGACCTTCGCCTCGGCCGCGCGGAGCGAGGCGTGCGTCGCGGCGTCCGCCGCGGGGACCCCGTCGACGACCGTCGCCTCGGCGGCGTCCAGCGCGTCGGCGGCGGCGAGGACGGTCGCCTCGGCGGCGAACGCCCAGCTGGCGATCCGCCCGACGACCTCCTGGAGCTGCGGGTCCTCGGCGGCGACCGGCGCCGCGGCGTGGGCGTAGGTCCGCTCGCGGCCGCGCACCAGCGCGGCGGCGTCGTCGCGGATGCTGCGGAGGATCCCCGCCACGACCGCGGTGAGGTACAGCTGCAGCGACGCGCCCTCGTAGGTCGGCTCCGGCGGGTCGGCGACCTCGCGGGAGAGCACCTCGTCGGCGGCGACGGCCACGGCGTCGAGGCGCGTGGTGCCCGTTCCCGTGAGGCGCTGGCCGATGCCGTCCCAGTCGTCCTCCAGCGTGACGCCGTCGCGGTGGACCGGCACGACCGCGGCGGCGAGCCGGCCGTCGTCGTGGGCCGCGAGCACGGAGACGAAGTCCGTGTACAGCGAGCCGGTCGAGTAGTACTTCGTGCCGGTGAGCCGGTAGCCGCCGGCCCCGTCGTCGGCGAGCCGGGTGTCGGTGGAGAAGTCGCCGACGGGCCGCGACCCGCCGACCTCGGACGTCGCGTTGCCGTACAGCGCCCCGTCGGCCGCCGCGCGCAGCCACCGGCCGGCCTCGGCGCCGTCGTCCAGCCGGCGGCGCTCGACGAACCAGTAGTGCGCGCGCAGGATGTGGGCGAGGTTGGCGTCGGCGTGCGCGAGGTCGACGATCGTCGCGAACAGCTCGCGCTGGGTCGCGCCCGCGCCGCCGTGCTCCCGCGGCACCCGGAGCGCCCCGAGGCGGGTCTCGCGGATCCGGTCGACGACGTCGTGCGGCGGGACGTCGTCCCGCTCGCGCTCGAACGCGCCGGCGGCGATCTCGTCCAACAGGGCCCGCAGCTCGGGCGACCCGGGGGCGATCGGGGTGCTCCTCACCGTCGCCATCAGTCGGCCGCGATCGGGGCGGGCAGCGGCGTGAACGCGCCGCGGTACGCCGCGGCGGGGTGGCGGTCGCTCAGGCGATCGGTCCCGAAGAGCCGGGCGCGCAGCGTCTGCGCGGGCGCGTCGGGGTCCGGGATCGCCGCCGCCAGACCCCGCTCGCGCAGGACCGGCAGGACGTGGTCGATGAACTCGACGTACGACCCGGGGATCGTCGCGTTGATGACGTTGATCCCGTCGACGCCGGCGTCGCGCCACGCGGCCAGGCGGTCGGCGATCTGCTCCGGCGTCCCGACGACGCGGCCGCCGCGGGCCCGCAGCCGGACGACGTCCTCGAGCGTCGGGGCCCGGCCGCCGGTGCTCTCGCGCAGCCACGCGAGGCCGGACTGGCCGCCCTCGGTGTGGACCTGGTCGATCGGGGTGTCGGGGTCGTAGCCGCCGAGGTCGATCCCGACGCTGCCGCCGAAGTGCGCGATCTGGCCGTCGACGTCGATCTGCTCCTCGAGCTCGCGCTCCCGGGCCCGGGCCTCGTCCTCCGTCGCGCCGACGACGAACGACAGGCCTTGGAAGAACTTCAGGTCGTCGCGGCGGCGGCCGTGCGACGCGGCCAGCCGGCGGGTGTCGTCGATCAGCGCCCGCGCGTTGTCGGGATCCGGGGACGCGATGAACTGCGCCTCGGCGTGGCGGGCGGCGAAGTCGCGGCCGACGGGCGAGGAGCCGGCCTGGAAGATCAGCGGCGTGCGCTGCGGGGACGGCGCGACGAGCGCCGGCCCCTCGACGCGGTAGTGCGCCGATTCGTGATGGATCTTGTGGATCTTCGACGGGTCGGCGTGCAGCCCGGACGTGCGGTCCTGCAGCAGCGCGCCCTCGTCCCACGAGCCCTCCCAGAGCTTGTAGAGGACGTCGAGGTACTCGTCCAGGAGCGCGTAGCGGTCGTCGAGGTCGTAGCGCTCGTCGTGGCCGAAGTTCTTCCAGCCCAGCAGGTTGGAGACGACGTTCCAGGCGATCCGCCCGTCCGACGCGTGGTCGAGCGTGGCGACCTGGCGGGCGAGGTTGAACGGCGGCTGCTGGATCGGGCCGGCGGTGAACGCGAGGCCGAGGTGCTTCGTGTGCGACGCCAGCGCGGAGAGGATCACGAGCGGGTCGTTGCTCGGGATCTGCAGCCCGAGCTCGGCGTGGAAGTCCCAGTCGCCGCGGTAGTCGCCGTAGAGGCCGACGACGTCCGCGAAGAAGATCGCGTCGAAGCCGCCGGCCTCGAGCGTCTTCGCCAGGTCGACCCAGAGGTCCAGCTCGTTGAAGCGCAGCTGCTCGCCCTCGGGCTGCCGCCAGAGGCCGTGGGTGATGTGCGACGCGGTGTTCATCACGAACGCCGCGAAGTGCAGCGGCCGGGGCGCGTCCGCCGCGGAGGACCCGCCGCTCATCGGGTCGCCCCCAGTGCGACGCCCGCGTCCTCGACGCCGGCGGGCAGCCCGGCCGCCTCGCGGTCGCGCCGCTCGGCGGCGAAGCGGTTCTCGGGCCGCGCGAGCCCGTAGTGCTCCCGCAGCGTGGTCCCTTCGTACTCCTCGCGGAACAGCCCGCGGCGCTGGAGGATCGGCACGACCTGGTCCGCGAACGCCTCGAGGTCGACGGGGATCGCGGGCGCCATGATGTTGAAGCCGTCGGCGGCGCCCTGCGTGAACCACTCCTCGATGGTGTCGGCGACCTGCTCCGGCGTGCCGGCGAACGTCCGGTGGCCGCGCCCGCCGCCGAGGCGGCCGAGCACCTGGCGGACGGTCAGGCCGTCGCGGCGCGCGAGCTCGGCGATCAGCGTGGAACGGCTCTTCGAGCCCTCGATGTCGGCCTCCTCCGGGACCTCGGGCAGCGGCGCGTCGAGCTCCG